>CAJOQI010000001.1 GCA_905236895.1 uncultured Peptostreptococcaceae bacterium
ATGCCGTATCGTTTCCAAGAAGGAAGGCTTCTCCCAGACGAAGATTGTTAATGCCCTCCGGAAGTTCATTTCTTTCTATTAGATGTATGGAGCTGGAATTGCCTCCGGAGATAATATCAAGCTTTATATTATGGCGCTCTTCAATCTCCCGCCCCAATTCAACAAAGGCACCAAGATTATCAGCGGTAGGAATAATTGCTCCGTAGCAGGTAAGGTTTACACCGATTCCCTTTAGGTTGATATTTTCCATGGTGAGGATTTCTTCTACTGCGGCGTGAATCTTTTCTCTGTCTTGGAAGAAGATGCCTTCCCTTAAGTCGCCCATATCTATCATTAAAAGAATATCCTGAACCTTGGCCGCCGACCCTGCTTCTTGATTCAGCCTGTGGATGGTTTCTATTTCGCTTATTTGACACAGGTCAACAAAGGAAATAACCTCAGCTATCTCGCTAAGCATTGGGATCCTAAGAAGCATGGTTTTCTTTCCTGCCTTATGGGCCTGTTCATAATAAGTGGCGATATTTTTAATTCTTGAATCCGCAAGATAGTCAACCCCCGGGTTCTCACAAATTATCTTTACTATTTCAGGATCTGCGCAGACTCCCTTTGTTACAATTGCCAAGGATGTGAGGCCGCCCTTATTCTTGGTAATATTGAGGATTGCTTCCAAATTCTGCTTGATTTTTCCTTTATCGATAAGAATTTGCGGATACATATTCTTCTCCTATCACTTTTTCTAATAATTAGTGTCCCTAAACAAGCAATGAAGCCTGGTGCAGGTCTTGCACTGGTGGTTGCAGTCGGGAACCCTATTGGCGGGATCCTTTTTCTCCTCTTCAGAAGAAGTAACGGGACGCTCCTCCTTATAGTCGGTCATATCATATCCCATATCTTCCATAGCCTTAATATGCTCTGCCTTTTCCCTTGCCTTTTCCTCCGCCTCTTCAGCCAGCATCTCCGCTTCCTTTAGTGCCGCCGACTGCCCCGGTGCAATGGCAAAGTCCATTTCCTTCTTCTCCGGGAATTTGAAATCCAGGCTCTTTTCCATTAATTTAATTGCCGCATCCTTATATTCCTTTGACAAAGCTCCCAAGGACGCCATGATATAGTCATTGTCCACAAGAATCTTGGCATGCTCGCTGGGGAAGAGAAGAAGTCCCGTCTCATTATGTCTGGCAATCTTCTTCATGATTTCCACTCTGTTTGGAAGGCGAGTTAAGGCTCCTCCTGTTCCCACAATATATTTTACCTGGGTAAGGTCCTTTCCCTCCGCAACCGTGGTTCTTCCGGAAGGTCCGTAGATATATCTTAAGAATCCGGCGTGACGCTCCGTTGCCTTAAGCACCGCTTCTTCAGTCAGCCTCTCCACCAATTTAATCTCGTCCTCGTTCTTGGGTATTGCCACATAGCTTTCCAGGGTCTTATCCAAATCCAGTCCTATCCTATCGCAATACTCCCGCAGCTTTTCTTCTCCGATGGATTCGATTACCTTCATTCTGTTTACATAGACACCCAGATCTCCCTCTACGGTACGCTTTGCCTTTGGTTCCGGAGAAATCATGAGACGGGCCACCTTATCCGACTCCGTGGCTACGGAGTGAAGGTCCGTGGTTGCTCCACCCACATCAAGAACGATCAGGTCGCCGATACATTCGTAGAGAACCTTGGTTGCTTCCATCACTGCGCCGGGAGTTGGAATGATGGGACCGTTAACCATGTCCCGAACGTGCTCCATTCCCGGGGCATTGGTGATATGCTGCTCAAAGGCATCCTGAATCACCTTGCGGCAGGGTTCCACATTAAGCTCGTCTATTTTGGGATAGACGTTTTCAACTATATATAATTGCTGGCCGCTTTCCTCATCAAAGATCAGCTTCATCTCCTCCTGGTTTTCAATATTCCCAGCGTAGATGATGGGAGTCTTAAGGCCCATGCTGCGAATAAGCTCCGCATTATCCAGGGCCGTTTCTCTTTCGCCGTAGTCAACACCACCGGCAATCAAAATCAGATTGGGTTGGATTTCTTTGATCTTGGCTACGTCGGTTCTTCTAAGTCTACCTGCGGTTATATAGTGGATGATGCCGCCGGCTCCAAGGGCCGCCTCCTTTGCTGCCTTGGCAGTCATATCGTAGACCAGTCCGTGGACCGTCATCTTAAGACCGCCTGCGGCGGAGGATGTGGCCAGCATTTTTTCATATTCTATCTTTTCAATCCCCTTCTTTTTACAAAGGTCGTCGATAGCACCCTGAAGGCCCACTCTAACATCACCTTCCAAAACGGAGGTTGGTGCCTGACCCTGACCCCAGAAGACGGGATTGTCACTTTTCAAATCCGTAAAAGCGTTGACCACCGTGGTGGTGGATCCTATTTCCGCTACAAGTA
>CAJOQI010000002.1 GCA_905236895.1 uncultured Peptostreptococcaceae bacterium
CAACAAAGAGAGCAATCATCAGATTGATGATTGGCCCGGTTGTTCCTACCGCGGCAAGAGCGTTATCTCCCACAAACCTTCCCACGATAATAGAATCAACAGTGCTATACATCTGTTGAGCAAAGTTTCCGATTAGCATGGGAATGGTAAAGAGTATTATCTGTTTGATGGGATTGCCCTGGGTCATATCCACCGGGGCAAAAAGCTTTTTGATGCCTTTCATTTGGTTTTCTTTCTACTATATATTGTCAGCATCTTTACACCGACAAAGCATATTATACTACCAGCCAAGGCCCTATACAATTGAAATATCCTTTTTTAATAGAAGAGCTCGGCTTTCGCCGAGCTACATCTCACCTACCTTATAGAGCTCCCACCGGATTTCTCTCCCGATGTATTTCAGGTCGTATTGCAATTGTCTTCGACCCACCAGGCTGGTACAGGTATAGGTGATATCTTTGGTTTGTCCCACGTGTTTAATCTTAAGGTCTATTACCTTTCCCACGTTGACCACATTTTCTTTCCCATCTCTTAACGTATAGCGAAACCTGATTGGCTCCGGTACCTCCCCACCTCTAAAAACAGCGATCATATCCACTGTGGTTCTTACTGCTTTCATGGGGACCTCCTTTTCAGGAGTATTATATAATACGAACAGATGTTTGTAAATAGAAAAACCGGCGATTTCTCGCCGGCATTATGACTAAACTGTTTTTCTCTCTAAAGCCTTCTCTCCCAAGGTCAGGGCTTTTTCGCCAAGAACGGCGAAAACTATTTCCATATCCGATTCCGGGTTTTCTTCCAAGAAATCTCTGCAGGCTTTGATGGCAACATCCCAGGCCTCTTCCATGGGATATCCAAATACACCGGTTGAAATCAAAGGAAAGCCGATTGATGAACACCCATTTTCTCCGGCCAGTTCCAAGGATTTCTTATACGCTCCATAGAGGAGGTCGGCTTCTCCCCTGTCGCCACCATACCAAACCGGGCCAACGGCGTGGATTATATATTTTGCTCTGGAATTAAACCCCGGAGTTATAACAGCAGAGCCCGTATCGCAGTGACCAATGGCATCGCAGGCCTTCTGCAGTTCACCATATCCGGCGGCATCAAAGATCGCACCGCAAACTCCACTGCCTGCCATAAGGCCTTCGTTAGCTGCGTTTACAATGGCATCCGCATTCAGGTCTGTTATTGAAATTTCTTTGATACTTATGCTACCCATACTTCCTCCCATTTTTCTTCCGGGGCTTCTATTATTCCCGGATCTTCCAAGATTCTCTCCAATGTTTCTTTATTATGCTCACTGTTTTATTATATCATCTATTACCTGTCTGTAGGAACTTTACCTTATAGCCCTTCTTCTCAATTTCCTCTCCTTCTATAAGGTAGTCTTCATCCCCGGCTATATATTTTCCGTAGTCAACTCTGACAACATCCTTCCCTTCGTTAAAGGCACAATAGCTTATGATATTGCAGGCAGTCAGCTTCTTCTCCTGCTGCAGACTTAAGATATCCCTCTCCCAGGGACACTCTTCCGGCTGATAGCTTCCGATCATATATCCCTGGTTCTTTGCATTGAACTTAAACTGTTCATAGACCTCGTCACTCTCAAACCAAATATAGATCTTGCCCTGGTACGCACTGCGGAGATTGTCCAAGGTTCGCAGGCCCTTTACCTTTGTTTCTCTCGCTTCTTTTACATCTTTTTTCTTCATTGTGATTCTCCTTTCTTCGGCGTAGCTTCATTTCTTTACCTTCTACGAAATTGCCTCCGCCCTTTTCCTGAAAACATCGGTTTCCTAAAAAGAGAAGCACAAGAAAAAAGCACCCATCGTAGGATAGGTGCCCTTCAAGCTTTATGACACCTATCGCTCCGACTTTCGCACCTTACCGCTTGGCAGGTTGCGGGGCGGTCATCGTGTCGGTCACTCGCGCCACTCTTTATAGGTTGCTTGTATTATACCACAAAACCCGTGATTTTTCAAGGGTTTCCGCCGTAGGCTCCTCCGGAGCCATTGGCTACAATTCTATTTCTTTAATCTCGTTAAAGACAACCGTGAACTTTCCATCGGTTCTGTCCTTATGATAATGTCCGGAATACCAATGCTGAAATTCCAATCCCGATGCCAATAGATCACCAAAATAGACGGTCAAAGGTCCTCCTCCGAAGATCCGCATATTGTTCAAGGCGATGCCGGGTAGCGAATGAGTAACAACCAGGTCTACTTTGTTGCCATGGTTTCTAAGAACTTCCAAGCCTGCGTCAAACTCTTCTTTCGATGGAATCTCTCTGCTCCACCAAATCTTACCCTGATCTCTTTCCTCTGCTCCAACGGCAGCACCCCTGTCTATGGACTTTCCCCCACCGAAGGTAAAGATGCTATATCCACCGATATCAAAAATCTGTCCTCTCATAAGATGGATGATGGAGGGACTGATAAACTGAACCTTCCCACCATGCCAATCACTTATGGGATAGGAGTCAAGGCGAGCATGGTTCTCGTGGTTTCCGTCAATAAAGAGAGTGGTCCAGGGCTTATCCTCCAGCCAGGTCTTCCAATATATTTCCTCCGGGGACCAGCAGAGGTCCTCCGGATTGCTATCAACGGAAAAACCCGTTTTCTTATAATTCCACAGCAAACCAAAATCTCCGGCAATGATTACATAGTCATCCTTTGTAAGGGAATTTCCTTCCGGAAAATTGTCGGAATTAAGTTTGCCAATATCTATGGGAAGATGAGTATCTCCTGTTATATATACTTTGCTCATAAGGTTCCCCTTCTTTCTTACATCTATATATAACCATTATATAAGAAGGGCGACTTCAAAGGAAGTCACCCGCTGGTATAATTCTATGCGTTATAGTATTTATCGAATTCCGCTGCCGTTGGAATCTTGGACAGATCCGCACATTCCTTTCTCTTAAGAGAGATGAAATTCATCAGCAGTTCTTCAGGGAAGACTCCGCCCTGGGTCAGATAGTCGTGGTCCTTCTCTAAAGCATTCAGAGCTTCTTCCAAACTTGTGGGAAGACCTTTAAGCTTTGCCTTCTCCTCTTCAGGCAGATTGTAGAGATTCACATCATAGGGTCCCCATCCCTTTGCATGGGGATCGATTTTATTCTTCACTCCATCAAGGCCTGCCATCAGTATTGCCGCGTAAGCGAAATATGGATTGCAGGTTGCATCAGGATTCCTAAGCTCGAATCTTCTAAGCTCCGGTTTCTTGGCATAGGCCGGAATTCTTATTACCGCACTTCTGTTGGATGTGGCATAACCAACGGTAACCGGTGCTTCAAATCCGGGCACCAGTCTCTTAAAGGAATTGGTACTGGGATTGGTGATGGCACATAGAGATGCAATATGCTTTAACAGTCCACCCATGAAATAATGAGCCGTCTTGCTGAGATGGGAATAACCCTTGTCGTCGGAGAAGACCGGCTTCTTTCCCTTCATTAAAAGCATATGGACGTGCATTCCGCTTCCCGCTTCGCCGTAGATGGGCTTGGGCATAAAGGTGGCGCTTAAGCCGTGCTCCTGGGCGGTGTTTTTGATTATATATTTAATCATCATGGAAGCGTCGGCCATTTTGGACATTTCGCCCAGCATAGGCTCGATTTCAAACTGTCCGCTGGCACTTACCTCAGGATGATGATACTTCACCGGAATTCCCGCCTCTTCCATCTTGAGAACCATCTCGCTTCTGCAATCATAGGTGGTGTCTTGAGGCTTTGCTACGTGGTAATTTTTTTGGTAGGGAACCACATTGCCGGTGCCTTCATTATGGCTATTCCAATAGGCCTGGTTGAAATCCACGTGGGCCTCCTGGTGGTTGCTATCAACTCTCCAGCCCGCCTCGTCGAAAAGATAGAATTCGAATTCCGGAAGAATCAGCATCTTGTCTGCCACTCCCGTCTTCTTCATATATTCCTCCGCAGCCTTCACGATATTCCTTGGATAGTGAGGCAGTGGCCTATTCTTGGGATAGTCGATTATCATTACGTCCCCGCTCATGGAGAGTGTGGGCACATCACAGAAGGGATCAACCAAAGCGGTTGTTACGTCGGGGATGAATACCATATCGCTCTTCTCCACCACCGCATATCCGTAGTTGGAAGCATCAAAGCCTACCCCATCAACCAAAAGGTCCTGGGTGAATCCCGATGCGGGAATGGTAACATGCCTATAGTTACCGTTAATATCAATCATCTTGAAATCAACCATCTTGATACCTTCTTTTTTGATGAAGGTCATTACTTCTTTTGGATTTTTGAACATATCCTTTTCCTCGCTTAATTATTAGCTTTCCCCTCGACGCCTCCAATTATACTTCAGCCCTCTTCCCAAAGTCAGCAAAACTCGCAAATTAATGCGAGTTTTTGTGTCTAAGCTGTATGTTTTTTTGCTTTTTGTTGTGGCAATATGCCTATCTATTCATATCCTTTTTCATGCCTTCGAATCTTCTCAAGACTCCCCTCATCTCCTCCGGAATTCTATAGCTGCACTCCGCCTTCAATTCCTCGGGAACTCCGAAATAGGCTTCCGCTATGCTTCCTGCAATGCAGGTAAGGGTATCGCTATCTCCGCCAAGGGAAACCGCCGTCCTTATTACATCCTCAAAGCTGTTCCCTTCAAGAAAAGCGGTTATGGCTTCAGGCACCGTCTCCTGGCAGGACTCCACGTGATGATAGGTTGGCCTTATTTCGTTGCAGGTTCTGCTAAGGTCATATCCGAATTCTTTGATGATATATTCTTTTATCTCACCTTTGCTGCTTCCGTTTCTTGCCAGGAAGATTGCCGAGGCCGTAGCCTCCGCCCCTTTGATCCCCTCAGGATGATTGTGGGTTACCGCCGCCGAAAGCATGGCGATATATCTGGTTAAGGGCAGGGTATCATAGAGCCAGCCTGCTGCAGCAACTCTCATGGCGGATCCATTGCCGTAACTGTTATAGGGTTCTAATCCAAAGTCCAACCATTGGAGAAAGCGAGCACCGTAACCGTAGTTGGGATATTTATACCCCCACTTCTTAAGGGCCTCAACCAGCAGCTCTTTCATTGCTTCGTCTTCCCTTATTCTCTCGTCCAAGCCATCCATCAAAGCCTCCCCCACCGCAATGGTCATTACCGTATCGTCGGTGAAGGTGGATCTATTTGAAAACAAAGGAAAATCCTTGGTCTTTATATTATTCATATCGAATTCGTAGGGGCTTCCTATTATATCTCCCAGTATTGCTCCGTACATAAAAGGTCTCCTATTTCTTCTACTAATCTGTATTCTTTTTTACATTATACTATATACTAAGGCCCTATGAGGTATCTCAAAAAAAAATTTACTGACAATTCACACTATGGTATAATTTCTAAATTAAAAAGCAAGTATATTTTTTTAAGGAGGTCTTTATGAGACTGGTAATTCAGGACAATTACGACAAAATGTGTAAATGGGCGGCAGACTATATCGCCAACAAAATCAGAAATCACCAGGAGGACAGACCCTTTGTCTTAGGCCTTCCCACCGGTTCCTCTCCTACCGGAGTTTATCAGGAGCTGGTAAGGCAGAATAAGGCGGGAGAACTGTCCTTCTCTAATGTTGTGACCTTTAATATGGACGAATACCTGGGGCTCCCTAAGGATCACGACCAGAGTTATTGGTATTTCATGCACGATAATTTCTTCGATCATCTGGTTGATATGAAGCCGGAGAACATCAATATCTTAAACGGCATGACCGATGACCCGGAGGCTGAATGTGCAGCCTACGAAGAGAAGATTGCTTCTTACGGCGGCATCGACCTCTTCATGGGCGGTATCGGCGTTGACGGTCATCTTGCCTTTAATGAACCCTATACCTCCCTCACCTCCCGCACGGGACTTAGGGATCTGACAACGGATACCAGAATCGTTAATTCCAGATTCTTTGATAACGATCCGGAGAAGGTTCCCGCTCAGGCCCTTTCCGTTGGTATCGGCACGGTTACCGACTCCAAGGAAGTTCTGGTTCTCATCAGCGGACACAACAAAGCCCGCGCACTGGCAGCCACAGTTGAAGGCGGCGTTTCCCAGAAGTGGACCTGCAGCGCTCTTCAGATGCATAACGGAGCAATCATCGCCTGCGACGAAGAAGCTTGCGGCGAGCTGACCGTTGATACATATAAATACTTCTTGGATATAGAAAAGAAAGAGAGACTTTAGGATGTATAAGATTACGGATCTTTACGACCTGGACCATACCCTGGCAAAGGAATACCTCTCCCGGTTCACCTATCCATGGGAAGCCCTTAAGGGAATCAAAGATATGATTCTTGATCTGGGCAAGACCCTGGGAGGTGACTACGAAGAATTGGCACCGGAAGTTTGGGTTCACAAAAGCGCAGAGGTTGCACCAACGGCTTACCTTGGTTCCCCCTGCATTATCGGGCCCAATACGGAGGTGAGACACGGTGCCTTCGTAAGAGGCTCTGCCCTGGTTGGCGAAGACTGCGTAGTTGGAAACAGCGTGGAACTTAAGAATGTAATTCTCTTCGACCACGTTCAGGTTCCCCACTATAACTATGTAGGGGATTCAATTCTTGGATATTTTAGCCATATGGGAGCTGGATCCATAACTTCCAATGTTAAATCCGACAAGCATCTGGTTGTAATCAAATCCGCGAAAGAAGAAATAGAAACGGGTATTAAAAAAGTCGGTGCCATGCTTGGGGACCACGTTGAGGTTGGATGTAATTCTGTATTGAATCCGGGAACCATTCTTGGAAGAAATGTTTCCGTCTATCCAACTTCCTGCGTTCGTGGAGTTATTCCCGAAGACAGCATCTTCAAAAGCAGCGGAGAAATTGTAAGGAGAAAATAAGATGGGAAAATACTTCGGAACCGATGGCTTCCGTGGCGAAGCCAATGTAACTCTTAACTACGAACACGCCATTAAAATTGGTAGATTCCTTGGCTGGTATTACGGCGCTCGCAAGAAAAAAACAGCAAAGATTCTAATCGGCAAAGACACCAGAAGATCCAGCTATATGTTCGAGGATGCTCTTTGTACGGGAATCGTGGCAAGCGGTGCGGATGCATATATCATGCACGTAACAACCACTCCTTCCGTAGCATATATTACCAAGACCGATGACTTTGATTGCGGAATCGTAATCTCCGCATCCCATAACCCCTTCTACGACAACGGCATCAAGCTCTTCAATTCTCAGGGCGAGAAGATGGATGAAAAAACCATCAAAGAGATTGAAGACTATATCGACGGAAAAAAGGAAGTTCCCTTGGCTACCAGAGAGAAAATCGGCAGAACCATTGACTATGTGTCCGGTCGTAACCGCTATATCGGCTACCTAATCTCCCTTTCCAGATACGGATTCAAGGATGTTAAGGTGGGACTGGATGTGGCAAACGGCGCAGCTTGGCAGATTGCTAAAAGTGTTTTCGAAGCTCTTGGGGCCAAGACCTATGTGATGAACGACGATCCCGACGGATATAATATCAATACGGACTG
>CAJOQI010000003.1 GCA_905236895.1 uncultured Peptostreptococcaceae bacterium
CGTGAGGTTGAAGTCGATTGTCTCATCAGCCCGCTGGATATCTCCCGTAACCGTAACATCGGCATTCCTGAACGTAATGTTATTGCTGAGAAGCATAACGTGGTTCTCGCCGATGTTGGCCCAGTTGCCCCAGTAGGCGCCAGTTACCCCAGCGGTGTTGCCGGTAGTGTCAGTCGCCTCGGTAATGTCGCCATCGGCCAGGTCGCGAGTGCTCGCAGGCACCGCCGCATAGACATCGTTAAATGCTGTCGTTCCTAGATTGCCCATTATCAAGACTAGCGTCAGTATTATGGCGACAAAAGGGTTTACGCTACGCCTAATTTGTTTTCTCTTTTTATTCATTCTTTCCTCCCTATTTACAAATACACTTTTTTCGGGGAATATAGCCTTTTCTTATCGAATTTAACCTACCCTTTCAGCCTATACTTACTGTCACGTAAAAATAGTTTATACAGGATGCCCTAGAGACTATATTATTAAGTAAATATTGTATATCCTTCTATATTAATCTATTGTTAAAACACAATAGATAGTATTAGTATACCGCAATGCATGCCCTTCTTCAAGGATGACATTTGCACTGAGTAATTTATTTCGCAGCATTACAATTGATGTGATAATTTTTGTTGAAAAGTCCCTTTAAAAAAGCACGGCCAATTGTGACCGTGCCATTTCTATAATTCTTAACGTTTGCTGAACTGGGATGCTCTACGAGCTTTCTTCAGTCCATACTTCTTTCTTTCCTTCATTCTTGGATCTCTTGTCAGGAATCCCGCAGCCTTAAGAGGTGCTCTATAGCTTTCGCTATCTGCCTGACAAAGAGCTCTGGAAATACCGTGTCTTAAAGCTCCGGCCTGTCCTGTGAATCCGCCGCCGAATACGGTAGCGATTACGTCGAACTTGCCTTCGCAGCCGGCAATCTGGAAGGGTCTCTGAACTTCGTTCTTAACAACTTCGTTGCCAAGTCCGAAATATCCATCCAGGTCCTTCTTGTTAACGGTTATCTTTCCACTTCCGGGAACGAGTCTAACTCTGGCTACTGAAGATTTTCTTCTGCCTGTACCTTGATACTGAAGCTTTGCCATTATCTATTCCTCCTTCCCTAAAACTCCAGGACTTCCGGCTTCTGCGCTGCATGAGCGTGCTCCGGTCCTGCATAAACCTTTAACTTCTTGTACATCTGACGACCCAGTCTTCCGTTGGGAAGCATTCCCTTAACTGCGTGTCTGATGATTTCTTCCGGCTTCTTAGCCTGAAGCTTTTCGAAGGTGATCTCTCTGAGTCCGCCGGGATATCCGGTATGTCTCTTATAGATCTTTTCCTTTCTCTTCTTGCCCGTTACATCTACCTTCTCAGCATTGATTACGATTACATAGTCTCCGCAATCAATATGAGGTGTATAGATGGGCTTTCTCTTTCCTCTTAAGACCATTGCAACTTCAGATGCAAGACGTCCAAGAGTCTTTCCCTCTGCGTCAACCACATACCATTTGCGATCGACTTCCTGAGGCTTTGCGATGTAAGACTTCATTTTTCTTTCCTTTCCACCTACTGGGTTTCGCATGGCGAAACTTTTTCGATTGTGCCTACTGGAATCCAAAGGATCTTTTTCAGCCTTGACTAAAACTTTTAGCTGTGCCCCTCTCGGACGGAGACCATCCTGATAGGCACATAAACACGCATTTTCTAAGGCGTGCCTTGGTATTATATCTCAGATACACTGAAATTGCAACAACTAAATATTGTGGTATACTATAGAGCATTAGAGCATATATGCCTATAAAAAACCATCTAACAGAAAGGTTAAACCATGAAGATTTTCGAACTTTTAGATAAGACACCCTTCACTCTGATTCAGGGCAATCCGGAGGCGGAAGTAAAGGGTATATCCCACGACAATAGAAAGGTTAAGGAAGGCGACATTTTCGTCTGCGTCCGGGGCAGTCACTTCGATACCCACGACGTTATTGAAGATGCGGTATCAAAGGGCGCCAGCCTTTTGATCATAGAAAAGGATGTGCCCCTTCCCGAGGGAGTTGCGGCAATCAAAGTTGACAGCTCAAGAGCTGCCGTATCATATATTGCTGCATCCTTCTACGGCATGCCTGCAGAGAAGCTTAATATTATCGCAATCACCGGTTCCAAGGGAAAAACCACCGCAACCCATATGATGGCAGCCATCTTAAGAGAAGCGGGCTATAGAACGGGAACCATCGGTACCAACGGCGCGGTCTATCCTCTAACAGAGGAAGCCCTCAAGATTCCCGGTGCGGAGAGATACCACTATGTGGACTGTGAGGAAACTCCCGGTCACGCCTATTACGAGCTTCACAATACAACTCCGGAACCAACGGAACTTCAGATGCATCTGGCCATGATGGTAGCTTCAGGATGCACCCACCTTGTAATGGAAGTATCTTCCCAGGCCATCAAACAGAACCGTGTGGACGGCATGGTATTCGACCACGGCATCTGGACCAATCTTGCAACGGGGGATCATATTGGTGGTGCGGAGCACGAAACCTTTGATGACTATGCATGGTGCAAGGCTCAGGTATTGAATATGAGCAAGCTTCGCTATGTAAATCTGGACGATCCGTATTACGAAGATTTTGTTAAGTATATCAATAAGCTGACCATCCCCTACGGCGAGTCGGAGGAAGCGGTCTATAGAGCCCAGGAGATTCAAAACGTCTACGACGAAGAGACCAGGTCTCCCGGAGTTGCATTTAAGGTCAGCGGACTTTGCTCCGGATACTTCATGATAAATATGCCGGGAGAGTTTAACGTGTATAACGCCCTCTCCTGTATCGCAGTTGCCAATCAGATTGAGATTCCCCCGGAGCCAATTAAGAAAGCTCTTGCCAATCTGAAAATCAGGGCAAGATACAATCCTACCTATGACGGCAAATTCAGGGTTTTCGTAGACTATGCCCATAACGGTTACAGCACCATCAATCACCTTGAAGGCTTAAAGGAATATCGCCCAAATCGCATTATTTGCGTCTACTCCGCCGACGGAAGCCGTGACCGTTCCCGTCGTTGGGAGATGGGTGAAATCTGTGCTGAGATGGCAGACATCAGCATCGTCTCCGAAGGCCATTCCAGATATGAAAGTTTCGAAAGCATTCGGGACGACATCCTCATAGGCATCGCCAAGGGCGAAGAAAAAATCGGACGCCCCAGCACCTACGAGGTAATTCAGGATCGCGTGGCAGCTATCAGAAGAGCTATCGACCTGGCGGAAGAAGGCGACATAGTAACGATAATCGGCGTAGGCGGTCACAAGAGTTATCTGGACATTAACGGCGTGGAAGAACCCCACAGCGATATAGAAACCGTAAGAGAGTATATAAAAGAGTTGGGTATTTAATCCAACTCTTTTTTCTTGCAAGCCTAACTGTTCTGAAGCTTTCTTGCCATAACTACCATAGACATACATCCTACAACAAAAACTCCCCCAAGAATGGCCCTTGCCTTGGTTTTATCCTTTTCGGGGTGATGGTTCTGCGTTGCACCGAGGGGCTCTATTAATCCTTCTACTTCTTCCGGTATTCCACTTACTGTTTCATCCATGGCCTCTTCAAGTTCTAGCCTTTCGACCTTCGGATCATCTCCCATATCGTCGATTCTGTCAGCTGACTGCACCATTATGCTTCCACCTTGGAACTTTGTGGATAGACAGGAGGCCACCTCTTCATCATTTTGATAAACCTTTACAATTGCAGCAAGATGGCGTCCCCTTTGTTCCTTCCCGTCGAAGGCCAATCGAAACTCCGATACCTCTGCAATGCCCTTTGGTATGATGAGGCGGCTATCCCCAATCTCTTTACCTTCATAACGAATCGGCTCCATGGTAGCAGCATCAACCAAATGCACTTCTATCAAATATTCCATTCCCTCTTCCATATTCACTCCCGCTACGGAAACCATCAGATATTTTCTCCCCTCACCTTTAATGGAATCGTCACCATCCTCTGCATCCCTTAAAGTAACCCCCAGAGTAATTGGAATCTCAATCTCTTCCGGATCCCACGTTTCTCCCTCTCCGTAAACCATCTGACTCAGCATCATCCCTACGACTACCACAAGCAATACTATTCTTCCAATCCTTTTCTTTACTTTCATCCTCTTCCTCCTTTTCCAAAAAACAAAAGGAAGCACCTTTCGGCACTTCCTTGCATTTATCATTTTACCCATCGATTCTTCCCCCGTCAAAGTTTTTCTTTCTTTCCCCTTTTGTTTTTTTCTTAAATATTTTCCCCTTTGCTGCGGGGAATGGAATGATATAATGAGGGTGATTTATAGTTCAAAAAAAATCGAGGTAAATATGGCTATTAAACCTGAAGATTATAAAGAACCACGCTGCGTTCTTTGTGAGGAGCCTTATGGAAAGGTGCCTGAAGTCAAATCCGTACCCCAACATAGAATCATAGAGAAGATGGACGAATATATGAGCCGTCGGGATTACAGCGGTGCAGAGCGCCATCTTCTATATTGGCTTCAAGAAGCAAAGCTTGGTCACGACAAGCGCGGTCAGCTTATGATTAGAAACGAACTGGTTGGTCACTATCGCAAGGTCGGGGACAAGGAGAAGGCCTTTGAAAACGCAGAGGCCGCCCTCGCCCTGGTTGAAGAGATGGACTTCCACGGAACCATCTCCTCGGGAACCACCTATATAAATATTGCCACAGCATATAACGCCTTCGGTGAAAACGAGGCTGCTATTGGTTTATTTGAAAAAGCAAAGGAGATCTACGAGGCAGCCCCGGGAACTCAGCCCCAACTATTGGGAGGCCTCTATAATAATATGGCTTTGACCTATGTAGCCCTTAATAACTTTGCTGCGGCGGATCCCCTCTACGCCAAGGCTTTGATTCAGATGGGACAGGTTCCCAACGGCCAGCTTGAGCAGGCCATCACCTATCTAAATATGGCTAACCGGGTGGAAAATGAGATGGGTCTGGAGGAGGGAGAATCGGAGATCAACGATCTTCTGGACAAAGCCTACGAACTGCTGGATGATTCCACGGTGGACCGCAACGGTTACTATGCCTTCGTCTGCGAGAAGTGCGCACCAACCTTTTCTTACTACGGGCTCTTTCTTGCCGCGGAGGAATTAAACAGAAGAGCGGAAACGATTTATGGCGGAGGAACCATATGAAAGGACTTCAGCTTTCAAAAGAGTATTTCGAAACCTATGGAAAGCCCATGTTGGAGAATGAGTTTTCTCACCTCCTTCCCTATTTGGCTGCGGGACTTTTCGGTGAAGGTTCCGAGTGTTTCGGTTTTGATGATGAAGTGTCCACGGACCACGATTTTGAGCCGGGCTTTTGCATTTTCCTTCCCGGGGAAGATGTGGTGGATAGACAAGAAGCCTTCAAATTGGAAAGAGCCTATGCAAAGCTTCCCAAGGAATTCAACGGCTATAGACGCTCCATGATGCAGCCTGTAGGAGGGCCTCGTCACGGCGTGATTAGGACAGAAGAATTCTTTGCCGATAAAATCGGCCATATTTCCAATATCTACGACCTTCGTCCTTGGCTGATTCTCCCGGAGCAAGGATTGGCTGAAGCAACCAACGGCGAAATCTATTTTGATAATTACGGGGAAGTATCCAGTCTCAGGAAGCTTCTCACCCACTATCCTTTAGACATAAAGAAAAAGAAGCTGGCAGGCAATCTTCTTCTAATGGCCCAGTCCGGCCAGTATAACTATACCCGTTGTCTGGCCCACGGAGAAAAAG
>CAJOQI010000004.1 GCA_905236895.1 uncultured Peptostreptococcaceae bacterium
GGTATAGACATTAAAGACCACGCTCTGAATATCGCTTATTTCCAAGGATTTCAAGGTACCCATTGCTTCCCAAACAAAGTCCTCGGGAACATTTTCGCCGCCACTTCCACTACCTCCTTCCCCGCTGCCACCGCAGGCAGAAAGAGCAAGGGCGGATAGTATCAATAATCCAATAATTGCGAGCCTTATTCTTTTCTCCATATTAATGTCACCTCCTACCCAGAAATTACTCCTTTCATGGTTAGAATTGGGTTATATTAAATCCAAGAATTAAAAAGGGAGCGGTCTTGCCGGTCTTGCCGCTCCCTTTTGGTTTTATTTATTCTCAACCTTCTCTGCCTTTGGTTTGGACTCCAGCCATTTCATATATGCCTTTAAGGCTCCCTGGCTGTGCTTAACCACAACTCCGATTACCAAAGCATCATCCAGAATGCCCGCAAATGGAATCTTGTCGGGAACAAAGTCCACGGGGGATACGAAATAGATCAAAGCCGCCAGCACAAGAACCAGCTCAGTCTTGCTGATCTCTCTGTATTCTCCGATGGCATAGCTTCTTACAAGAAGAATCATCTGGGGAACATAGGCCAGCTTGTCTCCTACCTTTGGTACCTGTTTAAGCTTCTTCTCAACCTTAACCAAGAAATTCTCCAGTTCCTGGGCATTGGCAAGATAATCTCTGGCTTTTTGTTTATACTGGCTGAAGGTACTGGCAATTGTTTGGGTTGTCTTGCTGTCTTTCAGTTTCTCCTTGTATTCTTTCTCGTATGCCTTGGATAATAGAGCCTTGAATACGTCTTGATTCATATCATTTCTTTCCATTGATTTCTCCTTTTATTTAATTAGGCCGTTTCTAGCTAAAATGTCCTTCATATGTGCGGTGTAAATCTGCAGCACTTCCTCCGCAGGACCCTTTCTCTCCTTCTCCGCATCCAGCACCTTGCTGGTTTGCCACAGTTTGGTCAAAGCGTTTCCCGTGGGCATATACTCAAAGGAGGCTTCCTGAGCTCCCGCGGGAGTATCGCATGTGGTTAGAACGACTTTGTTTTCTTTGTTGAACAATCCGCCGGCAGCCTTGGGGTAGACTATTACCTGAAAGCGATGGGTTGCCGGGAGCAGGATGTATTCTCCCACGGACATTCCGGTGGGCTTACCGATGTTGAAGGCATTGAACTCTTCTTTGTTCCAATTGGCTTCCATAAAATCATTCAATTCCTGAAGCGTAAAGGGACGAGTTACTTCTATTACTTGTCTTCCTACCATTTTTGCTCCCTCCTTTTGTCACCAATACGGGGAGGTATTTAGTTTCCCCTCTATGATTATTATACTATAGCCCGGCGAATTTGATATAATAAAAGTGATGAAGAAAAAAGTATTTTTCCCATTATTAATATTGGCAATCCTGGTTCTCGGCATCGCGGCATATACTTCGCCCCCTGCCGATTCTGTTGTATTGCCCGATGCCAATTCCGGGCCGACACATAAGACGGAGGCCGCAGCCTCGGCCAAGGCAGCTGTCACAATCGCCATAGGTACGGATCTCCATTATCTCTCCCCCGACCTTACGGACAACGGGGAATACTTTCAAAAGATGATGGATAATTCCGACGCCAAGGCCATGCTCTATTCAGAGGAAATTATCGACGGTTTTTTATCTGAAATAATCCGTCATAATCCCCAAACATTGATCCTCTCGGGAGACATCACTTTTAATGGGGAAAAGCTAAGCCATGAGGGGTTGGCCAAGAAACTGGAGGCTGTGGAAGAAGCGGGCACTCAGGTCCTGGTTATGCCCGGGAACCACGATCTCTATGTGGAAACGGCCGCTTCCTTCAGCGGTGATTCCTATATCCTGGTTGACAGCGTAACCGCCGAAGAGTTCGAGGAGATTTATCATGCCTTTGGTTTTGACGAGGCTCTTTCCAGAGACCCTGCATCCCTTAGCTATACCTATGAAGTGGCGCCGGGGGTCTGGGCTTTGATGGTGGATGTTAATACCAAGTCATCCCCGGGGGCAATAACGGAGGCAACCCTTGATTGGGTAGGGACCCAGCTGGAGGCATCAAAGGACGAAGGCGCCAAGGTGCTGGCGGTGAGTCATCAGAATCTCCTCTCCCACAATTATCTCTTTTCCGAGGGCTATATAATCGGCGGGCGAAACGCTCTCTATGATTTATACATAGAGTATGGTGTGCTCTGCAATTTAAGCGGCCATATGCATATTCAGCATATTGCGGAGATGGAGGGAGTAATCGATATTGCAACCTCTGCCCTTTCCGTTGCTCCATGTCAATATGGAGTGTTGGACCTTTATTCGGGAGGCATGGACTATCATACTGAGAGGACCGACTTCCCTCACGCGGAGGATGCCATTAGGATGATGAAAGAAAGATCCCATCGCTCCGTCCTTAAGAAGATTCCCGACGCCAGCCAAGAGCTTCAGGAATTCTATGCGGAGATTAATTCATCCTATTTTGCAGGAGAGAACCATTTGGTTGAATGGCGAGAGGATCTATATGAAGAGCTTCTTTCCGGCATGGCTTTTTCGGGGCTTTTTATCCAGACCATCTATGAAGACGGTGGACAGAATCATACGGAAAGACATTTCGACGTGGAAGATTTAATCGTGGAGTAGACATGCATTAAAAAAGCGGTCCCAATGTCCCAAGGGGATCGCTTTTTGTTTTATCTTCGGATTAAATCCTATACCAGTCGCACCGACTCTTCCTTCTGAATCTTTTCAATTATTTCTTCAAGTACGGCGCTGCAAACATCGAAGGAGGTTACGGTATCCGGAGTGCGGACATTGTATTCCACAATGATTCCCTTGTCGCTGAATTTGCAAATCAGGTGAGTATTCTCCTCAGTATTTTCCGTGGTTGGATGGTTGAGGATGGCGTTGGTGACTATTTCCTTTGCTCTCTTAAGGTCGGAATCAAAATCCACTTCGATGTGGTTGATATAGTTTACGCCGCTCTTGAAATCGCTGTTTACTATGGTGCAGGATTCCAGCACGGAGTTTGGAACGATGTGAACATTGCGGTTATAGTCCTGAATGTGAATATGGAGGACTCCCCTCTTCATCACATTTCCCGAGGCCAGCTCGCGACCGCTTTGTTGAATGCTGATCTTATCTCCCTTCTTGAAGGGTCTGGTTAAGAAGATTACGCATCCGTATATAAAGTTGTTCAGCGTCTTCTGAAGAATAAAGGAGGCCGCCGCAACTATTATGGCTGTTACTATTGTTTTTTCCATTTTCTTTCCCCTTTCTATCTAAAAAGAAGAAGCTCTCTGCCGCCGAAAAATCGACTGCCGGAGCTCTTCGTGTTTCCATATATTAGCACAGCATGGTTATTTGTCAAGTAACGCTTATGCCGGCGGAAGTTTTTAAGGCTCCACAGGTTCAATTGTAATCAAATCCCACTGACAGCTTTCTTCCGTTCTGAAGGCGAATTCCCAATCGCCTGCGCCGGCACTTACATAAAGTATATTGCCGGACATTTCTTTTTCGCCGTAGGTTGGTAAGCCCACCGTTTCATAAACCAACTGAAGGGGCCAAAGCTGCCCCGCATGGGTATGACCTGAAATTTGGAAGGGCGGATTGCTGCTGTCCGTCTGATTCTTATCAAAGGGTTGATGATCCATCACAATCAGGGCACCCTTTCCTTCGTAGGGGTTCTTCAGGGAATTCCAATGTCCTCTGGAATCGGAGCTCATATCCTCTCGCCCCAGAATAACCAGGTCGTCAGAAATCTTCACAAACTGATCCTGCAGGATGGTTATGCCAGCCCGCTTTATTTCTTTTTCAAGTTGTTGGTCCTCATAGGTTCTTCCTCCTGACAAGGCGGACTTAACCTGCCTGTCATGATTGCCATAGATAAAATATGTTGGCGCCTCTATCTTTCCAAGGACTCTATATATATCCATCATTTCTTCGTAGGTGGTAAACTCGTCGGTTATATCTCCACCCAGAACAACGAACTCCGGCTTGGCGTCGTTAATCTTCTCCACCATTTTTTCAATGGCTTCCTTCTTCTGTCCTTGCCCGGTATGAAGATCGGAAACAAAGACAAAGGTATGGGTGCTCTTAAGACCATCAACCTGCCAGTTGTGTTTCTTAACTCCCACATGACTTCCGTTCCATGTTCCATAAGCAAAGAGCAAGCAGCAGAAAAGAAGACTTAAGATTCCTCGGCGAATGGGGCCAAGGGGCTTCTTTATGAAGGAACGCTTCTCCTCCTGCATTTCAGCCTTCCTGACTCTCCTGCTTCTGCTATACACGGGAGACGCTTCTTTCTCTACTTCAAAGGAAGGGCCGGCCTCTCCGGCAGCTCCAACAGTTGCCTCCTCTTCACCGTTTCCTTCTCCGGCCGTCATAGGGGCCCCACTTGAAGCCATGGTCTCCGGGCCCAACAGCACGTCGCCGACTCTTCTCTTTTTCTTTTTGTAGTTGGGAATGAACCTGATTATCAAAGCTATCACATCGGAAAGAGCATCGCCCATCAGAATAATATACAGAGCCATCAGCACATATCCCCATCTATAGGCCACTATATTATCCAGGAAAACCAGGAAGAAGGCCACGGCAGCTGCCAGGAGCACTTTGATGATGGTAAAGAAAAAGCGAGCGACAGGATGTCCATCCTTTCTCAGGGATATCTGGAATAGGAACATGAACAACCAGGCAGCACCTAATGCGATTAGAAGTGGTTTATTGAATTCAAACATCTACTCTTCCCTTTCTTTGATTCCGTTTAGAAGGCCCTTCATATATACGCTGTAGAGGCCCTCCAGGTCCATGGAATAATGCTTTGATACGCTTTCGAGAATATCCAGGGGAACGCTTAAATTATTCTTGTCCCCATGAAGTCCGTAGTAACGGCCGAGGCCGTAGATTTCTATATTAACCTCTACCGGGTCTGCGTCCTCCTTCCAGGATGAAAGCATCTTTCTTTCACGACTCCTGTTCAGGACATTAGATACCTTTTGAATCACCCAGGCAATGGCGTAAACCATAAGTAGGGCAATAGGTAGAGATATATAGGCCGGAACATAGGTATTAACCATATACATATCATCCCAGCCACCTTTGTCCGCCCCTATTATAGCAACTTGAATCAGATAAACCAGTGAGTAGATCATGAAGGGCACCATGCAAAGGATTATCTCTTTTCTGGAAACCTTAAAATCCGATTCCACCAATTCGAAGGATATGAGTATGGCCAAGGGTGTAATCACATGGAGGAAGAATTGCCTTCCGCCGATGGCAAAGTCCCTATCGTAGGGCAGAATGAAAACCATGGCAAAAATGAAAACCATGGTAATGCATATAGTTCCGGAATAGAAAAACAGTGATAGCCACCGAGGAAGAACAAAGCGTTTTTTCCTGATTCCGTTAATCGCAAAAGGAATGATAAAGCTGCTGGCAAGAACCATGAGAATATTTGAAAGAGTTGTGAAGTATCTGAAGAATTCCGACAGCTTCCATCCCTGCACCATATAATTAATGATACAAAAAATCAGGGCTAAGGTTGAGCAAATTAGGGCAACGGTGCAAGCAAAGAGAGCAACCACGCTTCTCCATTTATGGATGTCCACCAAATATTGTCTTGTGCTGTTCTTGCTTACGTTCATTTACCCTACTTAAGCCCTTCTTATTAATGGCTCTTCCTTATACCCAAAAGCCTATATATTCCATACATAATATGCATCACGATTATTACCAAAACCTCCAGGCCAAGAACATATAGAAGGCCACCATTTCCCCCGAAGATATTCCAAACCACTTCAAATACCGGATTGCCATCAGGCTTTATCAGGAACATATAGTTCTGACCCATAACGGAGTTTATATAGTAGACGGGAATGATTGCAATATTAATGAGTAAAACCGCAACCCATATTCCAATATAACGAGGCTTGATTTCCCCTGCCACGTATCTTGCAACAATATATGCAATTATTCCTGCATGCATCAAAAGCTGATGAAAAGCATAGAAGCTGATGGCAGGATATACCGAAGCAGTTGGCATTACCAGAGCCATAAAGGCCGCGGGCAAAAATGCAAAAGCCATGAGATCCTTAAAGGGCTTTTTATCGGGCCAAAAGGCATCAAATAAAATGGTGTATTCCGCCAAGCTGCATATTTCCAAAGGAAGATAAATGCCGTCGGGTATTCCCCTAAAGGCATTTACGCATTGCTTGAATATTTCTATGAAGAGAAGAAATATGGCCATGAACTTTCTCATATTGTCTCGGCCCTTTTCTCCGCACTTCTTATATCCCGCAGTATAGATTATGGTTCCGATTAAAATGGCACCAAGCCATATAAAATGGTCCTTGGAAAAAAGACCAAAGCCCTCCACCCCCAAGGCCTTCAGTTCATCCAAGTAAAGCCAAAAGTAATTCCAGTCCATTCTTTCATTTCCTTATTACTTTTAGTTTATTTTTGTGTCCCCTCTGTATTCCAGACAGAGCATGGTCAAATCGTCGAATTGCTCCGCTTCTTCAACGAAGAGATCAACAGCCTGTCTAACATTCTTAAGTATATTCTCCGGCGCAGCGTCCCTATCGGAATTAAGGGCATCCACCATTCTATCCGTACCGAAGAGTTCGTTGTTGGCGTTGGTGGCCTCAGGTACACCGTCGGTATAGAGGAATACCTTTGCTCCCGGTTCCAGAATCATTTCGTATTCCTTATACTTCATGCCTTCCATTCCGCCGATTACGAATCCGTGGATATCCTTATAGAGTTCAAAGTTTCCGTCTGCATGCTTAACGACGGGATATTCGTGTCCTGCGTTGGCGGCAGTCAGCTTACCGGTTGAGAGTTCAAGGATTCCAAGCCATACGGTTACGAACATTTCCGCCTCGTTGTTGGAGCAAAGTGCTTCGTTGGTTTTCTCAAGAACTTCCTTCGGCGAGCTTCCCAGCATTGCAACGTTCTGGAGAATAATCTTTGATGCCATCATGAAGAGTGCGGCGGGAACTCCCTTGCCTGAAACGTCGGCGATCAAAAGTCCCAGATGGTCCTCGTCAATCAAGAAGTAGTCGTAGAAGTCCCCTCCTACCTCCTTGGCAGGATCCATGCTGGCGTATACATCAAAGTCCGATCTGTTAGGAAACGCGGGGAAGATATGTGGCAGCATGGCTGTCTGAATATCGTTGGCCAAAGAAAGCTCGGCACCGATACGCTCCTTCTCCGCAGTTACTCTAACAACCTCGTCCATATATTCCACGGTCTTTTGGGACAGAGCGGAGAAGGATTCCGCCAGCTCCTCAACCTCATCGCCGGTTCTAAAGGTATCCTCCATCTTGAAGGTAAGATCATTTTCACCCAGCTCGGAGATTCTCTTAGTCATGGCATTAAGAGGATAAACTATACGCTTACCAAGGATGGTGGCAGCACCAAGAATCAGCAGCATTAGACCAAGAATAACAAAGAGTACCAAAAGCCTATAGCGCTTGATTTCTTCCTGATAGGACCCAACGCTTTCCTCTTGGATTCCTTCAAGACTTTCCTGAAGAGCCACTCCCGCCCTTCCGGAGGACTCCTTGTTATATGCTGAAATCAAAACCCATCCTGTGGTTTCAATAGGCCTTGCGGTGATATAGTAGGTGCCATCTTCCAGATCTCCAAGATGAACAGCAACCGTCTCTCCTTGAAGCGCGGACTTAACCACATCTGCAAGGTCTTGGTTCTTGGATTCACGAAGGTCACCACCCTTGTCTTCTTCCAACATGGGGAAGGATGCTTCTTGAGGTTCCAGAACGGCGTGACCGCTTTGGTTAAGAATCAGATAATATTCACCATCGATGGCAGACTCACTTAAAACCTGCTGCATCTCGGAGAGATAAAGGTCAGAGCCTATAACGGCAAGGAGCTCCCCGCTCTTTCCGTAAACGGGAATAGCACATTCGATGCAGTAAGCTCCCGTATTGGCATCCCACTCACCGTCGGTGAAAACCAGCTTGCCCTCGGTTTCCGCTTTTTGATACCAGCCTCTGGTTCTTGGATCGTAGCTTTTAATCTTGCCGTCAACGAACCAGGAGGATGACGTATCGCTTATGGAATAGTGGGCACCCTCGGGAAGTGCGATATACATATTGGCCGCATCAAAGGTATTGCAAGCGTCAATGATCATCTCTTCCATATTGGCCAGAAGTCCCAGTTTGGCAGCCAAGGCAGGATCCTCCGGGTCAACTCCGTCGGCATAGATTACCTTGGCCTTCCATTTACCGTCGTCTGCAGGGTTTGGAGGAGAATAAGGTTTGGGCTCGATGGTGTCAGCATTGGCGAAGAGATCCTCCGCATAGGCTGCCAAGAAGTCCAGCCTGTCCTTTGCCGAATCAAAGAGCTCGTCGGTTATCTTAACCTCCATGGCATTGGACCTTTCAAGGGTCATTGTAACCACCTGATCCATTACCCGGCCGGTGGTATCCGCAATGGACTCCTCCTGCTTCTGGGTGGACTCCGCCACCAAATTGGAAAGCATCTTACTGTGGCGCAAGGCCAAAAGCATATATGCTATAGTAATAAGAAGGACGGAAATAAGAATAAGATTAAAGACCTTACTCTGAATTCCGCCTATTACCAGTTTTTTATATTTCTTCATCTTCACTTTGTTTCCCCTCCGGCGCCATTAACGTCTACTTATATAATAATATATATTTGTATAGATTCATAGTTATTCCATTTTCATCAGCCTTTGGGGAATATGGCAATAGCCGCCCGGATTCTTGTCTAGGTATTTCTGATGATATTCTTCCGCAGGGGAGAAATTCTCCAGCTTTTTAAGTTCTACCGCTAGGGGCTGCCCCGCTTTTTTCTCTTCTTCGGCGTAGACCTTCTCTATGTCCGGAAGCAGGGATTCGTCTTGGTAATAGATCCCCGTGCGGTATTGGGTTCCAATATCCCCTCCCTGTCTGTTGATGGAGAGAGGGTTGATGGTCATGAAATATTTTTCCAGAACCTCTTCCGTGGGGATTTTGTTCTCGTCAAAAACGATTCTCACCGTCTCCGCATGTCCAGTACCTTCTCTGCAAACCTGTTCATAGGTGGGGTTCAGTAAGCTACCGTTGGCATAGCCCACTTCCGTTTCTATTATTCCTTCAAACTGCTCGAAGAACTTCTGGGTTCCCCAGAAACATCCTCCGGCCAAATAGATTTCTTTCATAATTATTCCCTCTCCGACCCGTTGCTTTATTTCAGCCGCTGTTCCAGCAGTTTGATCTCCCCTTCCTCTATATGACAAAGGAAGCAATCCATGGAAAGATGGAACTCCGGATAATCGTATCCCACGGGAATCAGGGACTCGTCAATCACAACATCAACTCCAAGTTCCTCTTGGATCTCCCGGATCAGGGCCTCTTCCGGCGTCTCTCCCGGTTCAATCTTTCCTCCGGGGAATTCCCACCAATCCTTATATGCACCATGACCACGCTGGGTGGAGAAAATCTCCTCCCGGTGATTGGATTCTCTTTTTATAACGGCCGCAGCCACGCGGATGGATTTCACTTTTATTCACCCTGAGCCTTCTTAATATCCTCCGAAGAAAAACCCAGAGCAATGATTTCAGCAACAGACATAGTCTGAAGGAGCTTCTTGATGCTCTCGATTAGCCCTACTTCCTTGCCTTCAATCATCACTGCTTTTATTAAGTTTTTATGAAGATTTCTCCTCTTATCTCTGAGATGATTCTCAGCATGGCTGTCCTCGGCACGAACCCCCTATCTTATGAAATTAGTTCTTACCTTGGAAACTTGGGGCGGTGCGGTAGAGAGGCTTTGTTCCCTCATCTTCAGCTTCCAAACCATGTCCTTGCCCATCTCGTGCATGATTTGTTCACCCTCTTCATCCTGCAATGCTTCCCCGGGCATCAGGCCGTGAATCACTCCCCAATAATTTGATGTTGCGATTAGCATCTGCAGATATTGGAGATATCTTTGGAGGGCATCCCAGGTTGGGATTCCGCCGCTTCTTCTTACCGCAACCACCGCAGCTCCTACCTTGTGATAGAGGATGTCGTCGGTGCTGGCAGCTACATAGAAGAGTCTATCGCAGAAGCACTTCATTGCTCCGGAAATTCCCGCAAAGTGAACCGGCGAACCTAAAATGATTCCATCCGCCTCTCTCAGTTTCTCTATGACTTCGTTTACTCCATCATCCGGAAAGGCGTGGCAACGTCCCGTCTCCTGTCTGCATCTTCCGCATCCGATGCAGCTTCTTATGGGTTTATTCCCTATATCAATTATTTCTGTTTCTATGCCTTCTTTCTCCAGTTCTTCAATCACCATGGAAATGGCGCAATAAGTGTTCCCGTTCTTCCGGGGACTTCCGTTGATTGCGATAACCTTCACTCTTTTCCCTTCTTTCTATTCAAATTTCTATTCAAAAGAAACGCTTTCCATAAACTTTGCAAATTCTTCTTCTACCCCGGAATCGAAAGCTGCATCAATGCAGTGGAAGAAATAAACATCATCCCCTCTTTGGGCATAGTAGGAATATGGTTTTCCTTTTCCCATCTCTACTTCCGCAACATAGTTTACCCCATTCAGTTCAACCTCCTCTATTTCTCCACCGCCTACGCTTTCCTCGATGGTTTTGTTTCCTCTAATGCCAAACTGAATCAGATCCAACGTCATATACACATCATCCTCTTCCTTATTAAAGAAGCTGATATACTTGAATCTTAAATCTCCACCTTCAGTTTCCGATTGGCTTATGTCTCTTCTCTCTCTCAGATTTAGGGCATTAATATCAAAGCTTATTCCGGGCACATCCACATCCAGCTCTATATCCAATTTCAAATCGTCAACAAAGGCAACCTTGGAAAGTATGTCTTCCAAAACCTCCCCTTCGCCTACCCCCGCCTTCCTATAGTGTCTGATTGTATAAGTGTCTCCGTCAATCAATGTGCTTGCGTATACTTCAGTGCCTCCGTCGTTCTTTACGATAGAATAGGTCGTGTCTCCGTTAATCTCCTTTTCCTCCGCACCGGCTAATTCCTCCTGAGCGGAATCATCTGCATCTTTCCAATACCTATAGCCAATGCATTCATCCTCGGTAATCCAATAGGTTATGGATTTGCTACGCAATTCCATTGAGCCATCATTGGAAACAATTACTTCTTCCCCTTGGTTAGCGGACATATAGCCCTCATGGGGCGAGAATGTCATTCTGCCAAACTGGATAATCTTTGCTGCTGCAGGGGCTTCTTCCTTGGAAGGGGCGTTTCCTCCGGATGCTCCACCTCCGGATGCTCCACCTCCGCATCCCATCAAAACAATGGCAAGCACAAGAATCATAAGCGCAATAGTTTGAACCTTCTTCATTTTTTCCTCCTATATATAACTTGCTTCTCGGAACTCTTTTCTATCATTATTTTACCATTTCCCCCGGCCTTTAGAAATAGTTAAACTCTTGACATTTTCCTCCGCCAGGTATATAGTTAATATATCAAATAGTTCGCATGCTAAATATTTTTATCAGTTATCACTTCTATATATTTAGCCGTTATCCCATCAAGTTTAGAATCAATCAATTTCACAATTCTATCTAAGTTGACAGGAGGACTATAGTTATGAGAAAAGTACCTGTTATCACCGCGGACCAAGCCGCAGCCATGATCCCCGACAATTGCACAATTACAAGTTCAGGATTCGTAGCAAGCTGTATGGCTGAAGCCCTCACCAAAGCTGTCGAAAAGAGGTTTTTAGAAACCGGATCACCAAAGAATCTTACCTTGGTTTATGCCGCAGCCCAGGGTAATAGAGACGGAAGCGGCGCAGACCACTTTGCCCACGAAGGACTTATCAAAAGAGTCGTTGGCGGCCACTACAATATGGCACCAAAGATCGGCGAGATGATTCTCTCCGGAAAAATCGAGGGATATAATTTCCCCCAGGGCACCATTTCCCAGTGGTTTAGAGATGTGGCAGGACATAAGCCGGGAACCATCACCCACGTTGGAATGGGCACTTTTGCCGACCCGAGAGTTGAAGGCGGAAAGCTGAACGACATTACAAAAGAAGACCTGGTTGAAGTGGTTAATATCCTTGGAGAAGAAAAGCTTCTCTACAAGGCCTTCCCTATTGACTTTGCTCTCATCCGCGGAACCTATGCAGACGAAACAGGAAACATCACCGTGGAAAAGGAAGTTGCCAGCACCGAGGTTACGGCCATCGCTCAGGCAGTTAAGAATTCCGGCGGCAAAGTAATCGTTCAGGTTGAGGAAGTTAAAGAAGCCGGAGCCCTGGACCCCAAACTGGTAAAGGTTCCCGGAATCTTTGTTGACGCAGTGGTCGTAAGAGAAGATCCTCTTGATCACGAGCAGTGCAGAACCTGCGAATGGGACGGCTCCATGTCAGGACAGTTTAGAGCAAATCTGGAAGTTGACGCAAGCCACATCGCCCCCCTGGATGCAAAGAAGATAATCGCCCGCCGCGGCGCTTTGGAGCTTCAGGAAGGTTCCGTTGTTAATCTTGGAATCGGCGCTCCCGAATTCGTTGCCACCGTTGCCAACGAAGAAGGCATCGGCGACTATATGACCATGACCGTTGAGGCCGGAGCAGTTGGAGGAATTCCCCAGGGCGGACCAAAATTCGGCGGCTCCGTAAATCCCGACTCCATCCTGGATCAAAACGTGCTCTTCGACTTCTATGACGGCGGCGGAATCGATAACGCTTACCTCGGTTTGGCAGAAGCGGACAGCCACGGAAATATAAATGTAAGTAAGTTCGGACCTCGCCTTGCAGGTTGCGGCGGATTCATCAATATCACCCAGAACGCCAAGAGAGTATTCTTCTGCGGAACCTTTACCGCCGGTGGCCTTAAGACGGAATGCGTTGACGGCAAGTTGGTTATCACCCAGGAAGGGAAGAACATCAAGCTCTTGAAGGACGTTGAACAGATCACCTTCTCCGGAGATTATGCCCGTAAGGTTGGCCAACCTGTAATGTATATTACCGAGCGTGCAGTATTCGAGCTGAAGGAAGACGGCATGCACCTTACAGAGGTTGCTCCCGGAATCGACATTCAGACTCAGATTCTGGATCTGATGGACTTCACCCCAATCATCGACGGTGAGCCTAAGCTGATGGACGAAAGAATCTTCAGAGAAGAACTTATGGGACTTAGCAAATAATAGAGTTTATGGAGATTCTGGTAATACTTAGAAATCTATATGATAATCCGGATCCCTTTGAGGGGGAGAAGCTTCTCTGCGACAGCGATATCAATGTGCTTACGGAGGCATGCGATTTAAGGGATTCCCTGGTTGCCGACACGGACAATGCCGTGACCGGGGCAGCGGACTCTTCCGAGGCTGTTAACGCTACGCCTCACTCCCCTTCAGTCACTGCGCTGCTTATTTCGGAAAGCCAAGCGGACTACGAGGGTATCCTGAAAAAGGCCGCCTCCTACGGGGCGGACAAGGTTGTTCACGCAGCTTGCGAGGACTTTGATTTTTCCGACGCCAATACCTTCGGTCCCTTGATCGCGGAGATAATTAAAGGTCTTGAGCCAATGCCGAATTTGGTTTTCTTCGGTCGCCTGGCCTATGACGGAGACAGCGTAAACATCGCTACCCAAACCGCAGAGAATCTGGATTGGCATAGGGCTATCTATAGCACGGAAGTGTTGGAAGTATCATTCGGCGGCGAAGACAGCACACTGACCTTTAAGAAAGCCATGGAGGACGGAAGCCTTGCAACAACCGAGGTCCCTCTTCCCGCTGTAGTTCACAGCGTTAGAAAGAGAGGACTCCGGGGCCAAGCAAAGGTATCGGACATCATCAGAGCCTATGGAGAAACCAGGGTTGAGTCTATCAGCAAGAATGCAATAGCAGCTGCAAAGGAAAAGGCTCTATCCGGTTCTTCCCTGCCAACGCCCATCCAAGAGATTCCGCCATATATAAACAAAGGCGAGATGGTTGACTTAAAGGGAACAAGCGACGTGGATACCGCAGCAAATATCATAGACACTCTTAAGAAGCTGGGATTTGAACCAAAGGCATAAGTGGAAAACCAGGGTAAACCCAATGATATATATAGTCGAAGATGAAAAGAGAATACTTACCCTGATTCCCTCCACACCACTGTTCAGAGAGATGGCGGCAACCCTTTCCGTAAGAAC
>CAJOQI010000005.1 GCA_905236895.1 uncultured Peptostreptococcaceae bacterium
TACTTCTTAAGCAGCCAATTCATCAGAAAGCAAATTGAAGAAGGCAACCAGGATGAGGATAGGGCATCGGTAATCGCCAGGAAGATTTTCATCATAGCAATTCCAATTATCATAGGTGCCGAGGTAATTCCAATTATGAATTCCCTGGATATGGCCATAGTTATGAGAAGACTTCAGGCCACAGGATGGTCAGAGGAACAGTCTCAGGGGCTCTACGGTTTAATAAGCGCATACTGTACCACTCTGGTTAATCTGCCTCAATTTCTCATTCAGGCAATAGCCATCAGCATAGTCCCTGCAATTGCAAGGGCGGCAGCAAAGATGGATGAAAACGATCTCCTTCAAAACGTGGAGCTGGGATACAGACTTACCATGCTTATCGCATTCCCTTGCGCCATCGGTATCTTTGCTCTGGCAAAGCCCATACTCTGGCTCATGTATCCTGCCAGGATTGCGGAGGCCACGGCAGCCGCTCCAACTTTGATGATTCTATCAATAAGCATCATCACCCTGGCTGTTTACGAGACAACCACGGGAATCCTTCAGGCTGTGGGAAGACAGATCATTCCCGTTAAGAATCTTGCAATAGGTGCAGTTGTTAAAATCATGCTTTCTTTTATCTTGGTTGGAATACAATCCATCAATATTAACGGTGCCGCTGCCAGTACGGTAATAGCTTTTGCAATCGCTTCTTTCTTGAACAATAGGGCGGTGGAGACATATATAAGACCATATATCGATCCGGCCAAAACATATATCAAACCCTTTATCGCCTCTGCGGTAATGGGAGGAGGAGCTTTCCTGGTTTACTTTATTCTTTCCAAGTTTGCGGGGAATAGCATCTCATGTCTCTTTGGTGTATTGACCGGAGTCTTCCTCTATGTGATTCTTATCATTGTTCTTAAAATCGTTACACCTCAGGACCTTGAGACAGTACCTATTGGAAGAAAGCTTAATAGAGTTATCAATAAATTCATAAGGTGGGAGGCATAGTATGCTGGATAAGACCGGACTGAATGAAGAATACGAAAAACTGTATAAAGAAGGGGAAACGGTGGAAGAAGCCTTCGCCAGATTGGTGGAGGTTATTTCTCTGTTAAGAAAGCTTTGCCCATGGGATAGCGTTCAGACTCATGAGTCTCTAAGAAGGTATATGATTGAAGAAGCCTATGAGGCGGTGGATGCAATAAACCGAAATGACTTCGATAATCTTCGTGAGGAATTGGGTGACGTAATGCTTCAGACAGTGCTTCACGCGGAGATTGCCGAAGAGGAAAATCGCTTTAACATCATAGATGTGATGAACGAAGAAAGTAACAAAATGATAAGGCGCCATCCCCACATATTTTCAACGGAAACAGCAAAAACAGTTGACAAAGTCCTTGAAAAATGGGAAAATGTTAAGGTCAAAGAGCACGGAGACATTACAATTACACAAAGATTGATGGATGTTCCCAGAGCTCTACCCGCGCTTACCAGAAGCGAAAAAGTTCAAAAACGAGCTGCAGATGTGGGCTTCGATTGGCCCAATATCGACGGAGCGCTTCAGAAGGTGGATGAAGAGTTCAAGGAATTCCTTGAGGCTCATAGGGCAGGAGATTTCAAAGCAAGCGAAGAGGAGTTGGGGGATTTACTCTTTTCAGCTGTAAACGTGGCACGGTTCGCCGGAATCGATCCGGAGGAGGCTTTAAGCAAGGCCGCGGATAAATTCGTGAAACGCTTCGCAGCTTTGGAGGAGAAAGCGACGGAAGAAGGTCGCAATCTTAAAGAAATGTCCTTGGCTGAAATGGACGATCTTTGGGAAAGAATAAAATAATACCGTGCATATTTCTTAAGGAGGATTTACAATGAACAAAGCTGAATTGATTGCTGAAGTTGCAAAGAAAACAAACTTCACCAAGAAGGACGCAGAAACCGCTATTAACGCTTTTCTGGAAACAGTACAGAAAGCTATGGTAAAGGGCGAGAAGGTACAGCTGATTGGATTCGGTACTTTCGAAACAAGAAAGAGAAAAGCTCGTGAGGGAAGAAACCCCAGAAAGCCTGAAGAAACAATCAAGATTGCTGCTTCCAAGGCTCCCGTATTCAAAGCTGGTAAGGCTCTGAAGGACGCTGTTAACAAGAAAAAATAAGCTTTAGTTCAAGCTTAAATTAGCGGTTCCCATTTGGGAACCGCTTTTATTTATATAGGCTTGAGGGTATAATGACTCCGAGGAGAAGGAGAATAAAATTGAGACTCGATAAATATCTAAAGAATTCCAGATTGATAAA
>CAJOQI010000006.1 GCA_905236895.1 uncultured Peptostreptococcaceae bacterium
ATGGGTGGTAAAGCCTGTCCATACGGACATGGATTTGCTCTTGTTAAAGGAGAGCACCATGAGAGTTCCTATGGGCAGATAGAGGAACAAAAGTATGAACCCAAGGTAGAGGCCTCTTAAAAATATACCGGCTTTGCTTTTCTTCATATGAGCGCCCCCTCTCCTTCTTTATCCAATCTGGTTAGGAGGGCCATACTGATTACGATAAAGATCATCATAACCAGGGAAAGGCCTGAACCAAGATGCCAGTTTCCTGCGGTGGTGAATTCCTGCTCTATGATATTACCGATAAGGTTTACCTTGCCTCCTCCCAACATATTGGAAATGGCAAAGGTGGTAAGGGCAGGAACGAAAACCATGGTAATGCCGCTTGCGATTCCGGGGACGGAAAGGGGCAGAATAACGCTTCTAAGTACCTTCCCTTTGCTGGCTCCCAGATCGTAAGCCGCCTCTATTACAGCATTGTCAATTTTCAGCATGGCGTTATAGATTGGCAATACCATAAAGGGCAAGAAGTCATAGACCATGCCAAGGACTATGGCAATAGGCGTATTTATTATCTGAAGGGCCGGTAGATTGAAGACGGAGAGAATATCGTTAATCAATCCTCCTCTTTCCAACAAAACTCTCCATGCCATGGTTCTTAAAAGGAAGTTCATCCACATTGGCAAGATGAAGATGAATATCATGAATCCCTTCTTGCCAATTTTGCTGTTTCTCAGTATGAGAGCAAGCGGAATGGCCATGATTAGACAAATCATGGTACTTATAAATGCCAGCAAAAGAGCCAGCCAAAGAGCCTTGGCGTGTTCTGATGTGGCAATAGCCGTAATATTCTCGATTGTAAATGCCCCACTCCTATCCGTTAGGCCGTAATATGCAATCACAAGGAGAGGGATGATGGTCCCTGCGATTACAAATACTATGAAGGGAATGGCAAAGGGTTTCTTATACATCTACCTCGATGGCCTCCTCTTCCTTGGTCTTGGGCTTATGCATTACCTGAATATTGAAGGGAATGACGTCAATGCTGACCTCCGTTCCCACGGGATAGCTGGTGGTATTCTGTGCAAGCCAGGTTAGACCGCCTGCCTCAATTTCCATTTCGTAATAAACGCCGATAAAGATATTGTGGGTAACCACTCCATCCACTCTTCCCTGTCCCGGCTTTCCGATTACTATATCCTCTGGCCTTATCATTACGTCCACGGGACGGTTTCTGCCGAATCCCTCGTCCACGCATTCGAAAATGGTGTCGCCGATTTTTACAACTTTGTCTTCCACCATAAGGGAGTCAATAATATTGCTGTCTCCAATAAAGTCAGCAACGAAAGCGTTTTCAGGCTCGTTATAGATTTCCTCCGGTGTTCCCATCTGCTGGATATATCCACCGTTCATTACCACAACCTTATCGCTCATGGTTAGAGCTTCTTCCTGATCGTGGGTTACATAGAGGAAGGTGATGCCAAGTTCGTTCTTAAGTCTAATAAGCTCGTATTGCATCTCCTGACGGAGCTTAAGGTCCAGAGCTCCAAGAGGTTCGTCAAGAAGCAGGGCCTTGGGCTCGTTTACTATGGCTCTCGCCATGGCAATTCTCTGCTGCTGTCCTCCGGAAAGGGAGTCTATCTTCCTTCTCTCATAACCGTCCAGATTCACCAGCTTGAGAGCGTATTTAATCTTATCTCTAATATATTCGTCAGTCTTTCCGCTTATCTTAAGGCCAAAAGCAATATTCTGCTCCACATTCATATGGGGGAACAAAGCGTATTTCTGAAATACCGTATTGATATGCCTTTTGTTTGGGGGCACATCGGTAATATCCTGGCCTTCGAAATAAACCCTACCCTCATCCGGAGTTTCGAATCCGCCGACGATTCTAAGGGTTGTGGTCTTGCCGCAACCGGAGGGTCCAAGAAGTGTTACGAATTCGTTTTGATTAATGGTAAGATCAAAATTATCAAGTACCATTGTGTCTTCAAAGGATTTGCTTATTCCTTTAAGTTCGATTAATGATGACATTCTTTTTACCTCCTTTCCTTAAAAGCTTGGCGGATTGCTAACCCATATGATGGTTGCTCCGCTTTCAGATGATAAATAGTGAGTTTTATTGGATTCGTAGTAGAAGCTTTCTCCTGCTTTCACAGGATATTCATCTTCTCCCATATGGATTAGGATTTCTCCCTCCAAGACATAGCCGAATTCCTCTCCCTCATGGGGATCGTCCTCAGCAGTTCTCCCCTTCTTTTTAAGGGTCAGTCTGATGGGCTCCATGGAGTTCTGCTGAGCGGTGGGGATAATCCATTCCACCTTGTTCTTAAGATCTCCATCCACCTTTTCAAAATAGTCCTCTTCACCGAAGACTATCTGCTGTTCCTTTTCCTCAGCAAAGAATTCCGCAACGGTAACTCCCAGGCATTGGAGAATATCTTCCAGCGTTGAAATAGACGGAGATGTAAGGTTTCTCTCCAACTGAGAAATAAATCCTTTGCTAAGCTCCGCCCTGTCGGCCAACTCCTCTTGGGTAAGACCGTTTTTCACTCTTAATTCTTTAATTCTTTCGCCTATATCTATGGACATTTTCCGCTCCATTCAAGAACAAAGATTCTAAACTTTTGGTTTAGGAATACTAAACCGCCATATGATTATATAACATGTGAATTATTAGTCAAGATGGAAATGAAATAAAAAAACAGGGCCACTACAGATAGCCCTGAACTTCGTAACTACACCCTATATATGCGCCTATAATTTCTCGCTTAGCAGATCCGCAACTTCTTCTCTTTCCTTCCCCAAGGATGCGGCCAGCTCTCCATAAAGCAGATCCTCGGCCAGTTTCATAAAACGTCTGTCAATCTGGCCCAGTTTTTTGTTCTTCTTTTCGGCATCCCTTTCCTTTTTACGGACGCTTTTAATAAGACCTACCAAGGCCTGACAATCGTGCTGATCGATTATATCCTGATAATGCTGGGATAACTGCTGTAAGCTCTGAGGATTAAAGCTCTTAACCTTTACGCCACCCACATCCTCAATAAGCTTCTTTGCCTCTTTGGCGCTTATTATGGACCTGATGGACAGATTCTCTCCGTCCACGGGAGCATAGATAGTTCCGCTTTGATAAAGGGGCTCCAGGAAATAGTATTTCCAGCCTTGCTCCAGAGCAAAATCCGGCGTGCCGATCTTGGAGACGCGGCAAACCCCGGTAGTGCCATACATTACTAAATCCTTTTCTTTGAACATTAGAGATCACGTCCATTTTCTTCTACGGAAAAGCTTATATCTACTGATATTATAGCATTTTTTCAAGAAAAAAGTAAGTTTTCTTTATTTTCTAAAAGAACAGCGGCAGCCCTCAGGCTGCCGCATAATACTTACTTCTAAACTATTTTCTATTTAGCACCTTCTACTGTAGGCTCTTTACCGAATATGGATTTAAGAACGAACATTACTCCAAACATCATGAGGATGGCGATTGGAAGGGCAATGAATATGTTCTTGAAGAAGCCTGCCAGAATGTATGCCACAAAGGATACGGCAGCAACCGTAAGTGCATATGGCAGTTGGGTGCTTACGTGGTTAATATGGTTACTCTGGGCACCTGCAGATGCCATGATAGTTGTATCTGAAATAGGTGAGCAGTGGTCTCCGCAAACAGCCCCGGCCATAGCTGCTGACATTGAGAGGATCAGCATTGTATCGTTGGTTCCCTGGAAGATTGGGACTACGATAGGAATCAGAATACCGAAGGTACCCCAGGAGGTTCCTGTTGCGAAAGAAAGACCAACTGCGATGGCGAAGATGATTGCGGGCAGGAAGTTCATAAAGCCTTCTGCACCGTTCATAACCAGAGCCTCTACGAACTGCTTTGCTCCAAGGCTGTCTGTCATGGTCTTTAAGGTCCAAGCGAATACCAGGATCATGATTGCAGGTACCATATTCTTAAATCCTTCGGGGAAGCAGTACATTGACTCCTTAAGGGTCAGAACTCTTCTTACAAGATACCAAACAGTGGTAAAGAGAAGAGCTACCATGCTTCCAATGGAAAGACCAACAGCTGCATCAGCATCGGAGAAGGCTTCGATAAAGCCTGCTCCATCAAAGAATCCGCCTGAATAAAGCAGGAATACTATGCAGAGAACGATGAGTGCGATTACCGGAAGTATCATATCGATAACCTTGCCCTTGCCTTCAACAACATCTTGCTTGGCATCCTCATAAGGTCTATCCGCTGTTGTATAGAGATCGTTATGCAGAATTGCATTCTTTTCATGAAGAGCCATGGGGCCGTAATCGAATTTCATGATTACGATGCAGAGCATCATGATTATTGTAAGGATTGCATAGAAGTTATATGGAATGCAGCGAATGAAGAGCTGGAATCCATCCTCACCTTCCACAAATCCCGTAACTGCTGCAGCCCAGGATGATACGGGTGCTATGATGCATATGGGAGCTGCTGTGGCGTCGATCAGGTATGCCAGCTTTGCTCTTGATACATGATGCTTATCCGTAACGGGGCGCATTACAGAACCTACTGTCAGACAGTTGAAATAGTCGTCAACAAAGATCAGGCATCCCAGCAGAATTGATGTGAGCTGGGCTCCTTCTCTGGTCTTGATGCGATTCTCAGCCCATCTACCGAAGGCTGCGGATGCGCCGGTTCTGTTCATCATGGCAACCAGCCATCCAAGGCATACAAGGAAGACCAGAATTCCCATATTGTAGGCATCTGCAGCATTTCCAACGATTCCGTCGTTCATAACATGCTCCAGAATACCGAAGATGGCATCCTTACCTCCCCCTAGTCCAATTGACCAAAGAATTGCACCGGATAGAATACCGATAAAGAGTGAACTATATACTTCCTTGGTAATAAGGGCCAAAGCTATAGCGATAACGGGCGGTAGCAACGACCAAATCGTAGCATAGAGATTTGGTGTATACTCATCTCCTCCATCAGCCATGGCAATGATCGGCAACGCTAAAACAAGCATCAGGGTCAAGCCAATGATGAAGAAGGATCTGGCTTTTCTGTTTTTCATAACAAATAATGTCTCCTTATTCATAATACGTCGAACACATCTCTATATTGAAAGTATATCCTTTATTCATTGCTCATCAATAAAAAGCAGATATAAATGTAGTCAATTAGGAGTATTCATTCTATCGGATGTGCAAAATCCACAAATAATTTTATCAATGATTAATTCATCATTACGGCAGGGTTTTGGAATTCCTTAAGCCTGTCATAATAGCAGTCGAGAGCGTAGGCTTCTTCTGCCAAACTTTCGTATTCCGCACCTGCAATATCCAGAAGGTATCTGGCAAACAGGGGATTGTTTACCAGGAGAGGCCCCAGCAGATATGTTCCGAAGAAATTACCCACTCTTATGCCTTCCCCTTCCTTGGTGTTTTCTATGTCCAGTTCCCTAAGAGTTTCAAAGGCGTGGATATCCTTATCCATTCCATAGGACTTGGTAAACTGAGTTTTGAAGCCTATAACTTCTATGGGATCTCGTCCCTCTTCAAGGTCCCTTACCTTTCCAAGATAGAGAGAATTGTATCTGTTAAACATCTCCCTTTTGGCATAACCCTTGAAAAGTCCCAGACATTCAATATGACTTCCGTCGTCCTTTTCGATATAGTCTCCCAGAACTTCAAAGGCGTTCCCCGTAAAGAAGGATACCTTGTCACTTTTCATTCTTTCTTCTAAAGCCCCTCTCC
>CAJOQI010000007.1 GCA_905236895.1 uncultured Peptostreptococcaceae bacterium
CTATATCTTTAAGTATAGTTCTTGCAAATTCAACATCTACCTTTTCTCCGGTTAATCTTGAAAAAGATATGATACTTGAAAAAGATCCTTCTAAATCCCTGATATTATTCTTAATCTTTTCGCTGATTAATTTAATAACTTCGTTGATATTATCATCCAATTCAACGCCCATATTATCAGCTTTTTTAAGAAGAATAGCCACTCTTGTTTCATAATCCGGGGGCTGAACCTCCGCAACCATATTCCAAGTAAATCTTGATCTAAGTCTTTCATCAAGCTTGGTTAGTTTATTGGGAGGACGATCTCCTGAAATAATAATCTGCTTATTTGTATTATAAAGAGCATTAAAAGTGTGGAAGAACTGCTCTTGTAATCCTTCCTTTTCTTCCAAAAACTGAATATCATCCACCAGGAGAACATCGGCTTCTCTATATTTTTTCTTAAATTCTTCTACTTTTCCCTTATTTAATGAATTGATGAAATCATTGGAAAAACTCTCAGCATCCACATAGATAACGCGAATATTATTGTTATGCTCAAGTAAATAAATACCGATGGCATTCAAAAGATGGGTTTTACCAAGTCCGGATTTACCATAGATAAATACGGGATTATAAAGTTCTGCAGGATTCTTTGATACTGCAACGGAAACAGCGTGGGCATATTTATTACATTCGCCCACAACAAAATTCTCAAAGGTAAATTTAGGATTAAAAATAATTTCCTTTAAGGGACTTATGGTGATAGGGGGTATAAAGTCAAGATTACCTTCTGCATTGCGGGCTTTGATCTCCGCAGCGCTCTGGCTTTGCTCAGCATATTCCGCCGCCGTCTTAACTATTACCCTGTATTTATCCCCGGTTACATCGCCGATACACTCTTCTATGAGGTGGATGAACCTGTTTTTAATATTCCTTGCAATAAAGTCCTTACTCGTTGAAAGATAGACAATATTAGGATTTTCTGAAATCTCTCTAATTATCAAAGGGTATATAAAAGAGTTATATGTGGCATCAGTTACATTTCCCTTGATTTTTTCCAATACCAGCTGCCAAAGTTCGTTCTTTTCCATTGGGTTATACAATGCTCCTTTAGAGTTGGTAGGTCATATTCTACAAAAAAAATATGGCTAAAACAAGAGTATAAGTCCAAAAAAATTCAATTTTATTCAAAAAGTTATCCACAATCTGTGGATAACTTTTTGAAACTAATCCTCCCTTGACATGAAGAGCCCTGCATTATACAATACTTAAGCCTATGCCTTTGAAATTTAGAAGGCTTAGAAAAAAGATTAAGGAACAGGAGGATACTCTAAATGAAACAGACTTTTCAGCCTAAAAACAGACAGAGAATGAAAGAACACGGCTTTAGAAAGAGAATGAAGACCAAGAGTGGAAGAAACGTTCTCAAGAGAAGAAGAGCAAAGGGAAGAAAAAGACTTTCCGCTTAATTTAATGCTTAGAAGAGAAGTATTAAGAAAAAAATCCGATTTTGACAGCCTTTATAACAAAGGAAAATCGGTGGGAGAGCGCTATATTGTTGTATTTTACAGAAATAACGGACTCTCCTATAACAGAAAAGCCTTTCTTGCCAGCAAGAAGGTAGGAAAAAGCGTTCAGAGAAACAGAGCGCGCAGACTGATGAAAGAAAGCTTTCGTCAGCTTTCCGGGGATTGTAATAAGGGCTTTGATATTATATTCATTGCCAGAAACACAATTGACGGGAAAAAGGAACAGGAAGTAAGATATTCCATGAAAAATGCCCTTAAAAAGGCGGGGATATTATGAGATATATCAGCAAAGCATTAGGTTTTATAATAATATTGCCAATTAAATTCTATCAGACCTTTATATCTCCCCTGCTGCCGGCAAGCTGCCGCTATTATCCGACCTGTTCGGACTATTTTGTTCAGGCCGTAAAGAAATACGGTCCCATCAAAGGCAGTTATCTGGGCATAAGGAGAATACTAAGATGCCATCCAGGGCATCCGGGAGGGTACGATCCGGTACCATAATTGGAGGAAAATATATTGAATTTTCTAGCTAGACCTTTTAGCGTCCTTTTGGAACTACTTTACAATCTGGTTGGAAATTATGGTCTTGCCATAATAATCCTTTCTTTAGTAGTAAGAGCGGCAATGTATCCGATGTATAAGAAGCAGATTCTTTCATCAGCCAATACTGCCGAAATATCTCAGAAAACCAAAGAAATTCAAAGAAAGTACGCCGTCGACAAAGAAATGATGAATATGAAGTTGACGGAGATGTACAGAGAGACGGGATACAGTCCAACTGCAGGCTGCCTTCCAATGGCAATACAGATGGTTGTAATCGTCGGCTTATTTGCTTTGTTCAGAAACCCCTTAACCTATATGAGCAGCGACAATATGGTATTTGCTGTACACGAGCCTTTCCTTTGGATTAAGGACTTGAGTCAGCCTGATCTTTGGATTCTTCCAATAATCGCTGCGGGAGCAACCTTCTTGGCTCAGAGCATGACCATGAAGAATAATCCCACCCAGGCTATGGGTAATATGAACTTCATCATGAAATACGGTTTTCCAATTATGTTCCTGTGGCTTGCAAGAACCTATCCGGCGGGACTTGCTATTTATTGGTGTATAAGCCAGATTTTGCAGATCTTCTTCAATCTGAGATTTAACCAGCTGAAGAAACAGCAGCTTATCCAAGCGGAAATCAAGAAGAAGAAAAAAGCTGGCAAATAAGTGTTGAAACAATTCGGAGGAAAATAGATCATATGAATTTTACCGAAAAATGGGGAACCGATGTGGAAACAGCGGTTAGCCTGGCTCTTGAAGAACTTGGCGCAACCCGAGAAGAAGTTGATATAGATGTTTTGGAGGAGCCATCAAGAGGTTTCTTTGGTATCGGCTCCAAACTGGCTTTGGTAAGAGTAAGCCTTAAAAACCCGGTTCAAGAGGTTGTTGAGGAAGAAGTTCCCGCCTTTGTAGGAGAGGAAAACAAAGTCAAGAAAACAGAGACAAGAAAAAACAAAGATAATAAAAGAGACCTGGGAAAAAATAAGAAAAACTCTTCAAATTCCAAGAGAAACGGCGGAAGAAACAACGGCCGCAAGGTTGAGAAGAGAGATTATGACAAGCTGGCAGAGGAAGTTGATCCTATTATGCCCATAGTGGACGAAAGCAGCCTGACTCCCCTTACAGAGCATGAGGTCATTACCTTTGTTGAAAAGATTATAAAAGAAATGGGCCTGGAGGTTCAGGCTACTGCAAAGACCGACGGCAAGGATATATTCATTTATCTGGACGGCAAGGATACAGGAAGCGTAATCGGAAAATTCGGTTCCACCCTGGATGCCATTCAGTATCTGGCCAGCCTGGTAGTTAACAAAGAAGGCGGCGAGTACAAGAGAGTTGTAATCGATGCCGAGAACTACAGAGCAAAGAGAGAAAAATCCCTCGAGAAGCTGGCTATGAGATTGGCCGATAAAGTGGTTCGCTCCGGAAGAAGCTATAAGCTGGAGCCCATGAATCCCTATGAGAGAAAGGTTATCCACTCCACTCTTCAGAAGGATGGAAGAGTAACCACAAGAAGCGAGGGACAGGATCCCTATAGAAGAATAATAATCGATCTTAAATAAGCGAGATTAAGGGGCTGCCTAAGGTGGTAGCCCCTTTGTTTTTGAAACGTAACTTAAACCCAGGCTTTAGAAAGGCTGATTTCCAATGTTTAGAGAGGACACAATCTGTGCCGTTGCCACTCCTCCGGGAGAAGGGGGCATAGGAATAATAAGGATAAGCGGAGAAAAATCCAAGGAAATCCTTGGGGCGGTTTTTAGTGGAAAGATTAAGGATCGGGAGCTTACCTATGGGCATATTGTGAATCCCGGGGACGGCTCTGAATTGGATGAGGTAATGGCCGTATTCCTTCCCTCTCCTCATACTTATACCAAGGAAGACGTTGCTGAGATTCATTGCCACGGAGGAGCCATAACAATAAAAAACGTATTGGACCTTATTATTTCTTTGGGAGCAAGAATGGCCGAGTCCGGCGAGTTTACCAAGAGAGCATTCTTAAACGGCAGAATAGACCTGGCTCAGGCGGAAGCGGTAATGGATGTGGTTGGCGCCAAAAGCGATATGGCATCAAAGGCCGCCCTCTCCCAACTAAGGGGAAGATTCTCTGAAGAGATAGAAAACCTTAGAGGAAATATGATAAATGCCCTGGTGAATATCGATGTAAATATAGATTATCCTGATGAAGATATTGAAGAGCTTACCTACGAAGGCCTGAATCAAGCCATCTCTTCCTGCTTGGAGGAGGTGGAGAATCTGATTATGGGAGCCCAGGCAGGAAAGATTCTGAAGGACGGAATAGAAACCGCCATAGTGGGAAGACCCAATGTGGGGAAATCTTCTTTACTCAACGGACTTCTAAGGGAAGAAAGAGCTATAGTAACGGAAATCCCCGGAACCACGAGGGATACCATTCAGGAATATGCCAATATAGGCGGAATAATCTTTAGGTTTACGGATACGGCAGGCATAAGAGAAACCACTGACCCCGTTGAAAAACTGGGAATTGAAAGAAGCTTGAGCAGCAAAGACTCGGCGGAAATAGTAATCTGCCTGGTGGATGGATCCGAGGAAATAAGGGAGGAAGACAAGGAGCTTATTAAGGGCCTTAATCCCTCTCGAGACATTCTTGTAATAAACAAAGAGGATAAAGGGCTCTTCCCCTCCCTTGAGGAGTTAGAGGAAATTTGCCGGGTTAATGGGAAAAAAATCGACCCCTTAATTCTATCGGTAAGGGAAAAATCTGGAATAGAAAAAATCGAAGAAGCCCTACTTGAAAAAGCATCTCTTGGAATGGGCGGAATCAGTAAAGATATGGTGTTGGTTACAAATGCCAGACATTTGGAAAGCCTTAAAAATGCGGAAAAATCCTTAAAGGAAGCATTGATCGGAATCGAAGAAAGACAACCCCTTGAGCTTATAGAAATTGATGTAAGGGAAGCCTATGAACAGCTGGGCTTTATTACGGGGGATTCCATTCAGGATGATGTGATAGAAGAAGTGTTTAAGAGATTTTGTTTGGGAAAATAAATTGGATAATAAGGGAATATGAATAAGGCTGAAGTAAGGGAAAATTACGACATAATAGTTGTTGGCGCAGGCCACGCAGGATGCGAGGCCGGTCTTGCTGCGGCCAGAATGGGCAGCAAAACCCTTTTGCTCACTACCGACCTCAGAGCGGTTGCCATGATGCCCTGCAACCCTTCCATAGGGGGAACGGGAAAAGGTCATTTGGTTAGAGAGGTAGATGCTCTTGGTGGTGAGATGGGCATAAATATTGACAAAACCTTTATTCAGAGCAGAATGCTTAATACGGCCAAGGGTCCGGCGGTACATTCTTTGAGAGCCCAGGCTGATAAGGAGAAATATCACCAAGCAATGCTGGAAACCTTGAAAAATCAAGAAAATCTCACCCTCCTGGAGGACGAGGTTATTGATATTTTGGTTGATGCCGATTCATCAAAATCGGAAAACAACATAGACAATAGCAAAGATAATACGGGAAAAGCGTCTGTCAGAGGAATTGCCACCGCATCGGGAAAAACCTTCGGTGCAAAAGCTTTGATTCTGGCTACGGGAACCTTTCTTAAAGGTAAAATCTTTATTGGAGAAAAGATTTGGGAAAGTGGCCCGGGGGATTTGGCTCCCGCCACCCACCTTTCGGAAAAAATAATTGGTCTTGGACTTAGCCTAAGAAGATTTAAGACGGGAACCCCTGCAAGAGCTTTGGCCGAGACCTTTGATTATGAAAAGATGATTGAGCAGAAGGGTGATGAAAGAATAGTCCCCTTCTCCTTCATGAACGATAGCCTGGAAAGGGAGCAGATTTCCTGTTGGCTTACCTATACCAACGAGGAGACCCACCGGGTAATTCGTGAGAATTTCCACAGATCC
>CAJOQI010000008.1 GCA_905236895.1 uncultured Peptostreptococcaceae bacterium
CTTCCGTTACGGGGATTTATCGCAAGTCCGGTAAAGCTTGTATCCAGCTTCCCATTTCTATAGAAACCCCATACACCTTCCGAGTCCTTGTAAAGGCCGGAATTTGGATCCGAATTGGATTTAAGCACGTCAATAGTTGATGTTTCTGCGTATACGTAGTTTGCGGATATTACAGATGTAAACACCATTATCAACGCCACAATAACAATAAATAATCTCTTCATAATAATTGCCCCCATTTTCCCAAATACAAAAAATGCAATATTCCGTAACATTATATTCTAAAAACTAATAATTTTCAACCTTTTGGGCTTCCAATGCATTTTCCCTCACCACAAGGCAGCCTGTGGCAATCCAGTAGAAGAGCGCGGGAAGATGAACATACATCATCCAGCTGGAGGATGTTATGATGGTGGCACCATATCCCAGGACGGTCATAATGGTATAATAATTCTTGAGGGATATCTTCTTTTTCTTAATAGCCTCCATGGATTTATCTATACATCCGTATCCGGAAAGAAGGGTTACGATAATAAGCCCAATACCGGCAAATAATCCACCTCCATAGGCCAATTGCAAATAGGCGTTATGGGCATTGGTGCTTTCGTATCTACGGGTTCCTGAAACCACCTGTTCCCTCTCCTCCTTTTCATGGCCAAAGAAACCGATGTTTTCCGCATAGTCTTTCCATATTCCCATTCTCCCTGAAGAGAAATTGTAATTAAGATTTCCATCCCCTATTCCTTGAATAGCTCTGCCATATAGTTTGGACATCAATTCACCCAGGGTCAGATTCCTTTGGTACTCCTCTTGGATCTGAATCTGGGGCAAGGCCTTTGCTTCCGCTGTCTTGCCGGTGGTAAAGAGCCAGAAAAGGGAGAAAAAGCTGAGAAGGAAAACCAGAATAATGCTTGCGATTCTCTTCATTACATCCTTTGATGTAATCCTCTTCCCCTTAACATCAAGAGAAATAACAAATCCGGCATATATGAGCTGGGCTATATTTGATATGATGGCTGTTCTGGAACAGGAAAATAGAGTAAAGGTCAAGGTAATTCCTATGGTTATAAGTCCAATTACCTTATATCTGTCTATTCTAAAAAGTATAAGCCCTGCAGGTAGAACGATAGTGCATATTAAACCCAGCGCGTTTTGGTTATGCAGGACTCCGCCAAATTGATCGGTTGTAATGGGCCTGCCACAGAGGAAGGACAGAATAATATAGAAGACCATAAAGAAGAAGGAAGCCAGAGAGATTCTGTTTATCACCTCATCCTTTCGGTCAATAAAATGCTTTTGAAGAATTGGCACGATTACGGAAATGGTTCCCGCAATGATCAGATAAGAAAGGTTTCTGAACATTATGCCTGCAATTCCATAAAAGACAGAAATAAGAAGATTGCCAATCCACATTAGCTTAAGTTTCTTTTCCGCCTTCAGCATTTCCTTAAGATTCACCGACAAAAGCCAAGGCACGGAAAGAAGAATGCCAAGAAGAACCCTGGTGGAATAGTTCCTGGCCGTAAGCAGAACCATCAGGGCGGAACTTGCCATCAGAATGACATAGATCAATATTTCCAATGCAGGTAAATCTTTTTTTCCAAACACCTTTTTCTCCTAAAGAATATCGTCCTCAACTACTCTTATCTTTCTTTCCAGTTCATCAAAGTCATCCGCAGAGATGATGAAAAATCCTTCCCTATCCCTACTGGACTTCATCTCTCGCTTCTCCATCTTGTTCACATACATTCTCTCCATGGAATCTATGACTTCCTTCCTCAGGTTGATATATGAATTGAATCCAAAATATCTTATAGCAGAAGTTCTATCCCATTTTCTCTCCAAATCCACCGGTTCCCCAAGAGAAGACATAAGGGCAGCCTCCACCAGATCAACTCCCGTAGAAAGCTTAACCAGGTCCGTGGTTATATAGTCTCCCCCAAGCCTTGCTCCTATTTCAACAATCTTTGCTCCATCACCTGTGACCTTTATCTCCACATGGGCAGGACCAAGGCTTATTCCAAGAGCCTTTACCCCTGCCTTGGCAACAGCAGTTATCTCATCCAGCAAAGAGCTATCAAGTCTGGATGGCTGGGTGTGTCCCGTCTCAACAAAATGTGGCGCTCCGGTTGTTATTTTGTCCGTAATCTGAACAACCTTAGGCTCTCCATCCACAAATACCTCAACGCTAACCTCGGGTCCCTCCATATAATCTTCAACCAAGACCATTCCGTCGGTACAGTTCTTCCTGGCATAGGTGAAGGCTTTCAGGAGATCTTCCTCCTTTTCCACCAACATAACGCCACGGCTTCCGGAATTGTCGGAGGGCTTAACTATAAACGGATAGGAAAAGCCTTTAATGGCTTCCCTATACTCCTCTTCGCTTGAAACAATGGAAAAATTGGGAATAGGTACTCCACCTTCCTTTAAGGCCTTTCTCATTTCCCCTTTGTTGGTGGCCTTAAGGGCCGCATCTTCAGAGATGGTATTTAAGCCCAGTTCTCTTCCTACCTTTGCCACAACCTTCATAGGCCTATCGCTACAGATGGTCATTATTCCGTCTATTTCTTTTCTGCGAGAAAGATTAAGCACTGCCTCATAGTCCACGGTGCTGATATTATAGAATTCGTCTGCATGGTGAATGCCCGTTGCAGCTTCATCCATATCCACCACTATGGTCTTAATTCCCTTCTCCTTTGCGGCAAGTATTGCCGGCACCTGCAATTCACTGGCACCCAGGATCAGAACGCTTTTATTCGAATATGCTTCCATCCTTAAGCCTCCTTAAAAGATTATTCTTTCTGTCATATACGATGATTCCCACTACTATCAAAACTATTGAGGCCCCGGAAGTGATATAAGCCAAAGGCCCATCTTGGAAGGTATGCATATAGCAGTTTAGAATCATCAAAGCTATCATTCCAAAATACAACTTAATATCGAATTTATACCATAGCCCCCTGGAA
>CAJOQI010000009.1 GCA_905236895.1 uncultured Peptostreptococcaceae bacterium
CCTTGCCAGCCTGGTGATTCTGTCCAAAAGAATCACCACATCCTTCTTATACTCCGCAAGGCGCTGGGCTCTGGCCAAAACCATCTCCGCAACCTTTACATGGTGCTGGGGTCTTTCATCAAAGGTGGAGTAAATGACCTCTCCGCTGGTTAAGGATCTCTTCATATCCGTAACCTCTTCAGGTCTTTCGTCCACCAGGAGCACTATGAGTTCAACCTCGGGATGGTTCTTCTCTATGGCATTTGCCAGGCGCTTGAGAACCGTGGTCTTTCCTGCTTTTGGCGGTGCTACGATAAGTCCTCTCTGTCCCTTTCCCACGGGAGCAATAAGGTCAATCAATCTTGTGGAAAGTTCGTGAGGTGTGGTTTCAAGGGTAAGTCTTTCGTTGGGGAAGATTGGGGTTAGACTTGAGAAATCAGGTCTCTTGATTGCCTGGCCCGGTTCTTCGCCGTTTACCGTATTTACATATAGAAGGGCACCAAAGCGTTCACCCTCGTTTGGCAGCCTTGAGATACCTTGGATAAGGTCTCCCGTCTTCAGGTTAAATCTCCTGATTTGAGTTGGAGATACGTATACATCTCTATCGCTGGTTAGGAAGTTGTTGAAACGAAGAAAACCAAAACCGTCATCCGCAATATCCAGAATTCCCATTACCTCGGGACGTGGTCTTGCGTCTCTTGATTCCTTGGCTAAAACCTCGGGGGATTTTTCTTCTGCGGGCTCCTCCGATGTCTTCTCTGCAATCTCTTCCGCGGTTGTTTTCTCTTCAGAGGCCTTTTCTTCGCCTGCCTCGGTCTCTCCTGCTTTTATGGTCTTTTCTTTTGCAGTCTTTGCTTTCGATTTTTCAGGTGTTGCCGATTCCGTAGCCTCAGAGGTCTCTGTTTCTACAGCCTCAGCCTCTGTCTCGGTTTTTTTCTTTCTGCCTCTCTTTTTTGGGGCTTCTTCAGCGGGAGCACTTGCAGCATCTTCAGCGGGAGCACCTGCAGTCTCTTCAACAGAATCTGCAGCCATTTCAACAGCAGAATCCGCGGCTTCTTCCACGGCTTCCGCCTCTACCTCAGCCTTCTTCTTTCTTCCTCTGGTTGCCTTTGGCTTTTCTTCTACAGCCACTTCTTCCTTCTTCTTTCTGGGCATGCACAAAACCTCGGACGCAAAAAGCGCCTCTTCCTTTCTTTGTTCAGCTATTGAATTGTAATTATCTATCGGGGAAATTGATTCGATTAAAACTTGGGTTGATGATACCACAAAAGATGGATAAAAGCAAAGTTTCTCTTACTCCGGTTTTTTTCTTTTTGATTTGCCGCGGGCTAACCTACAGCAGGATTATTAGCTTTGCTACCAGAACAACGCAAACCAGAGCAACGGGATAGGTTGCCGCATAGGCTGCCGCCACGTCGTCGGTTCCCGCCGTGTGAATCAAAGCGCCAAGGGCCGGCGTACTTGTCATTCCTCCGGTGATGGATCCCAAGGCATTAAGCAGGTCTACCTTGAATACATACTTTGCCAAGAAGAAACCGAGGATCATGGGAACCAGGGTCATTACAACTCCGTAGAGAAAATAGGACAGCTTGATGTTTGCAACGAAATTAACTCCACCCGGTACACCAGCACCGATCAAGAAGAAGCCCAGACCCAGCTCTCTGATGAAGTTAAGTACATTCTTTTCTATCTTTAGGCTGATATTTCCAATATGTCCAAAATGGCTTACGATCATTCCCGCCAGCAGACATCCGCCGGAATTACCCAGAGAAAAATTGATTCCGGGGATTTTGATTGCCCCGATAATGCAACCCAGGGCGATGGCAAAAGCAAAGGTGAAGAAGCCCATGCTCTCTATATTGAAAAGTTTTCTATCGCTCTCCACGATCTTAACCGTGTCCGCAGCCACAAACTTCTTAACCTCTTCCTCCATATTGGCACCCAAGATTCTTGGCATAAGCTGAACAAAGAATACAACTCCCAGCACGCCAAAGAGATAGGCAATTCCGTAGCCGGTGGTTACCAGATCCGAAGCCTCCCCTGCAACCTCCTGGGCTGCGGAAAGACCCGGAGTGCTGGTTAAAGCTCCCGTCATAAGGCCTACTGCCATCTCCGGCTCCAGGTTTGGATCGATGGCAATGAAACCAAGGGTAACCAGCCCGCCGATGCCAATGATGATTATTCCCATGAAGATATACTTCAGGAAGGATTTATTTAGTGAGCGGAAGAATTTTGGTCCCGCAATAAGTCCAACGGCGGTTACAAACATGGCCGTACCTATGCTGGAAACCATGCTGAATCTGCTTTTGATTGCATCGTTAAAAAGATTGATGCCCACTCCTCCAATATTGAAGGACGGATTCTTGCTGGCGACGATTCCGTAGATTATGGCAACCAGAAGAACACCAGCAGTACCAAGGGAAATACCCTTTACCGATATGGCACCAACCAAATAACCGATGGTCATAATTAAAAACATTATGAATACCGTTGAAAAAATGCTGGAAAAAACTCCTCCAAGATATGGCATGTTTATATCTCCTGTTTTATTACTTTCTGTGCTTTCACCGTGCTGTTTGGTGGCACGTCGTCGCGGTGCGACTGGTTTAACTATTTTTCGTCCCTTGCTTTCTCTGCTGAACTATTTACTTCGTGCCTCCATATGCTGCCAGGCCGTGACCCTTTGGCTCTCTTTCTTCCGCCTTATTCACGAAAGCCCTAAGCTCATCTCTAAACTTTGGATGGGCACAATTCTTTATTAAAACCTCCGCTCTTTCAAAGGCTGTAAGTCCTCTTAAGTCCGCTGCTCCGATTTCCGTAATGATAACGTCCACATCGTGCTCCGTATGGTCGATGTGAGAAACCATGGGAACGATTGAGCTTACTTCTCCATTCTTTGCTGTGGATGCGGTGGTGAAAATAGTGAGCCCGGCGTTTCGAGCAAAGTCGCCGCTACCGCCGATTCCGTTCATGAGACGGGTTCCGCCGATGTGAGTTGAGTTAACATTTCCGCCCAGATCAACCTCGATAGCCGTATTCATGGCGATAAGGCCCAGCCTTCTGATTATCTCCGGAGAGTTGCTGATTTCTTCCGGGCGGATGACAACCTTGTCTTTGATGCTGTTAATGTCGCTCCAAACTCTCTCTTTGCCCGAAGGAGAAATTGTGAGAGCCGTTCCGGAAGCCATCTTCACCTTTCCTTTTTCTATCAGGCGGAGCACTGCGTCCTGCATTACCTCGGTGTAAACCGTAAGGTCTGTGAAGTCCGATTCTTCCAAGCAGCTTAATACCGCATTTGCAACGCCACCTACTCCGGACTGGAGTGGAGGAAGCGGGTTTGTAAGGCGACCGGCCTTTACCTCTTCAGCCAAAAAGTCTATAAGATGCTCCGCTATGGCAGACATGGTTTCGTCCGCAGGCTGAAGCTCACCGTTCCCGTCGATTATGTCGGAGAAAATGATCCCTGCGATTTTATTGGGGTCGCAAGGAATATATGTGGTGCCGATTCTGTCTCCCGGTTTGGTTAGAGGTATGGGCTGGGTGTTTGGTACCTTCTCCGGCGTATATATATCGTGAAGCCCTTCTATCTCCGTTGGGATTCTTGTGCTGATTTCAACGATAACTTTTTCCGCGCAGGCAACCAAGGTATCCGCGTGACCGATTGAAGCAGTTGGGATTATATTTCCCTCTTCGGTAATTGCTGCAGCCTCAACCACCGCCAGATGAATAGGCCCAAAGATTCCCTGCCTCATCCAAAGAGGCACCTGGCTAAGATGCATATCAACGTAATTTATCTTACCCTGGTTTATGGCATTCCTCATATCCTTATTGGTTTGATATGGATATCTTCTTTTTACAACGCCACTTCTTGCCAGGGCTCCGTCCATTTCGTCACCAACGGAGGCTCCGGTGATTAGGGTAATGTCAAGATTGCCTTCTGTGACTGTGTTGTCCCCGGCAACATTACTGGAATTCGCTTCGCTTTTCTTTGCAAGGGCTTCGCCCCTCGCTGCCAAAGCCAATGGAAAGGCCTTAGGATAACCAACGGCAGTAAAGCCACCCATTCCAACTGTCATTCCCTTCTCCACAAACATTGCCGCCTCTTCCGGCGTCATTACTTTGGACTTAAGAGCTTCGTTCCTTATCCTTTTCTCGATTTCCTGTTCCCACATAAGGATCTCCTTTTTCTGCAGGGTTGTTTCGTGCAAGCATTTATTCGACTGTAATACGTCATCGTTGTCACGTCAGCTGTGCTGCGTGCAAGCATTCAAAGGGCCGCGGCACATGCCTGCGGCCTTTGTTTATTTCTATTAAAACTCCGCCGTTCCCGGTGTTCTTGGGAAGGGCAGCACGTCTCTGATATTGCTCATTCCCGTTAGATACATAATCATTCTCTCGAATCCAAGGCCATAGCCGGCGTGCTTGACGCCGCCATAACGTCTAAGATCCAGATACCATTCGTAGCCTTCCTCTTCAAGGCCCATCTCCTTCATGCGCTGGGTGAGCACATCCAGGCGCTCCTCTCTCTGGCTTCCGCCGATGATCTCGCCAACGCCGGGTACCAAAAGGTCGCAGGCGGCAACGGTTTTGTTATCGTCGTTAACGCGCATGTAGAAGGCTTTGATGTCCTTGGGGTAGTCCGTAACGAACACCGGGCGCTTGTAGATCTGCTCGGTGAGATAGCGCTCGTGCTCCGTCTGCAGGTCGATGC
>CAJOQI010000010.1 GCA_905236895.1 uncultured Peptostreptococcaceae bacterium
AACCTAATACTTCTAAGAACAAGAGCCCGCTTAGGCGGGCTCTTTTAATCCATGAAGAACCGCCATGCATCTTCGCCGGGCACAGCTTACGGAGGTTTTTTATCCCAAAGGCTACGAAAAATGACTTGGAATGATATAATAGAACCGCTATGGAAATAAAAGAGAAGGTTAAATTAAAAATCACGGATATGTCCGCGGAGGGCAACGGAATTGGCAGGACGGAAGAGGGTTTGACAGTCTTTGTTTCAGGTGCGGTGCTTGGAGATGTTGTTGAGGCGGAAATAACAAAGATAAAAAAGAATTACGCTCTTGCAGACTGCAGTCTAATCCTGGAAAGATCCCCATATAGGCAGGATAGATATTGCAAATGGCAGGATGTTTGTGGTGGCTGCGGACTGGGGGAACTCAGCTATGAGACCCAGACCAAGTTAAAGGAAGAACAGGTAAGGAATAAGTTAAAGAGAATAGGTGGCATAGGGGACCCAAATCTAAAGCCCATAGTTGTAGCGGAAGAAAAGGAAGTGTTTAATTACCGCAACAAAGCCGTTATGGCGGTGGGGGAAGATTTTGAAGGAAATCCGATTATAGGCTTCAGAGAGAGGGAAAAAGGGAGAATCATAGATTGCGACCAGTGCATGCTCCAGGCGCCTCCGGCGAAGGCAGTGGCTAAAGTGATTAGGGATTATATGAGGGAGAATCATGTGCCCGCCTATGACCGAAAAAACAACAGCGGGCTTCTTCGCCATGTAATAGTAAAGACCTCTTTTGATACGGGAGAGGTAATGGTGGTTCTTGTAATAAATGGCAAGAATCTTCCGGAAGAGGAAAGTCTGATAACAGCTCTTGATGAAGCTGTAGTAGGGGACTATTCCCTGGAATCGGTGGCAGTTAATATAAACAAAAATCCCGGCGGAGAAATCCTGAGTGAAAAAACTTTGATTTTGGCCGGGAAGGGCAGCATAGATGACGGCTTGTGTGGCTTGAAATTCCAAGTTTCTCCCATGTCCTTCTATCAAGTGAATCCGACCATGGCGGAGAAACTTTATGAGAAGGTTATGGAGTACGGGGCCATTGGCCATGATAGCAAGGTATTGGATCTATATTGCGGAGTTGGAACCCTTGGACTAATTGCTGCTTCAAGAGGAGCAAAGTCCGTTGTGGGAGTGGAGGAAATCTCCGGGGCAATTCTGGATGCCAATAGGAATGCGGTGATTAATGGAATCGTAAATGCTGTTTTCTATACGGGGAAGGCAGAGGATGTGCTTGTGGAGGATGGCTCCCTAACGGAGGGATTGAATGGTAATTCCTTTGATACCATAATTATGGATCCTCCCCGAAAGGGTTGCGACGGAAGGGTGCTGGAGTTCATAGGTAAGTCCGGCGCCAATAGGCTGGTCTATGTATCTTGCGATCCCGCTACCCAAGCAAGGGATATCAAAGCCTTGGCGGAATATGGTTTTAGGATGGAAGAGGCCACACCATTCGATATGTTCCCGAATACTACGGAGGTTGAGAATATTTGCCTCTTGAGGAGATAAAGAATCCGTTGAGAGAGGATACCAATCGCTTATTGAGAAGAGGATATAATTGTTGTATACTGAAAGGCACGAAAGCCTTATTGAATTGACATATTTCGCAGGTTTTTATAGGTGAATGATAAGTAAAGATTTAAGGAGAACAAAGGTGAAAAGAAAAGGATTTTTGTTATTGATGGTTTTAGCCATCCTTCTCTCTACGAGCTTTGCTTTTGCAGAGGGGACCTTTGCTGCAAGCGGCAATTTGGATCTTGAAGGCGGTGTAAAATCAATCATGATTTCCGTGCCTACTCCATCCCTCAATGTGAAGGATGGATGGGATGAGAGCAAGACCCACTATTATGAAAACGGAAAGACGAAGACGGGCTTTGTTTCGATAAACGGAACAACTTACTTCTTCGATAAAAAAGGCGAATTCAAGAGCCTTACTGGAATGGTAAAAGACGAGCAGGGCAATTGGAAGTTCGTCAGAAACGGCAAGGTTGATTATAATGCCACAGGACTTGTACAAAGCGTTCAGGCCGGCCACAAATCCAAAGGTAGCTACTACTATGTAGAAAACGGCGAGTTCAAGAAGGACGCTACCGGAATGGTAAAGGGAATCCAGCCCGACAGCTCCGTAAAGGGCAATTGGTATTTTGTTCTGAATGGCCAGTACAAAGGAAGCGGAACCGGTCTTGTGGAATGCATTCAGGCCGGCCACACATCTCAGGGTAAATACTTCTATGTTGAAAACGGCGTTTTCGTGAAAAATGCCAACGGAATGGTAAAGGGAATCCAGCCCAATAGCTCCGTAAAAGGCAATTGGTATTATGTTCAGGATGGCCAGTACAAGGGAAACGGAACAGGCCTTGTAGAGTGTATTCAAGCAGGACATAAATCCCAGGGCAAGTTCTTCTATGTTGAAAAAGGCGTATTTCAGAAGGATGTCAGCGGCATGGTAAAGGGCATTCAGCCCAAGAGCTCCGTGGAAGGAAATTGGTATTACGTAGTTAACGGCCAGTTTAAGGGAAGCGGAAACGGTCTCGTGAAATGCGTGCAGGCAGGACATAAATCCGAAGGAAACTATTTCTACGTTGAAAACGGAGAATTCAAGAAGGATGCCACGGGAATCGTAAAAGGAATCCAGCCCAATAGTTCCATTAAGGGTAATTGGTATTATGTTCGTGGAGGACAGTTCAAGTCTACGGAAACCGGCCTTGCAGACTGTGTTCAGGCAGGATACCAGTCAAAGGGAAAAGTATACTACGTAAAGAACGGTGCGTGGCAGAAGAGCTTCACCGGAGTAGCGGATGCCGCTTCCGACGGTAGAAATTATTATATTAAAAACGGAACATGGCTTAAGACGAATACCACAGCATCCCTTAACGGTAGTGACTATGTGATTATTGAGGGTATAGCATCAAAGGTTTCTTCGGAATCTGACAGAACCCTTTGGAGAGCCATGAAGGTCGTTGAAAACATTACCGACGACAGCATGTCCAAAGAACAGAAACTTAGAAAATGCTTTGATTATGTAAGAACCAACTATAGGGAGTCCCGTCCAAGAACACCTCATTATACGGGCACCGATTGGCCTATCATCTATGCAAACGATATGTTTGTAAGAGGCAACGGAAACTGCTGCAGTTATGCTGCCGCTTTCGCCTATACCGCCAAGGCCATAGGCTATACGGAAGTCTATGCTTGCAATAGCGGTGGTCACGGATGGGCAGAGGTTGACGGATTGGTTTACGATCCTGAATGGAGTTTGCACGGACCATATATTTATACTCAGTATGGACCCTATGATTATTATGGAACCACATATTCCCCCCAGCGTACGGATATGAATTATAGGGGAGCAATAGCTACAGGCTATGCATATATGAGAGTAAAGATATAAGTAAATCGAGGGATAGAGCCTTTAACTCATAAGCTTTACATTATGGCATTGCGCAACTTATAGAAAAGCTGCGCAATGCCTTTTTGATTGTGGCAAGACTGACCCTAAGGAAGGCAAGAGGAATCATAATCCCGAAAAAGCCGGAACTGGCAAAATGCCTGGAAAAGAGGGGATTTAAGTGACAAAATATGATATAATTATACGAACTATATGAAAAAACCAAAGAGATGAGGGAAGATAGTATTATGAACTGTCAAAACTGTAACGCCCAGCTGAGAGAAGATGATCTTTTTTGCCCAAAATGCGGAACAAAAATCGACTCCACAGAGGAAAAGAATCAGTCCAAGCTGGACGATATGATAGATATGAGTTTTTTTGACGATCAGGAACAAGAGTCGGAAAGAGAAGAGTCCCAGAGGATAGTTGATGGCTTTTTTAGGGAAAACAAAAAGCAGGGACAGATTCAGAAGGTTCTCGATCAAGCATGCGAAGCTCTCCGAACCCATGGGGTGGACATGACCCCTGAAGTTGAGGTGGGGATGGCTTCCCTTGGAATAGAAGAAACGAAGGAAACCATGGAAGCCCCGATTGATTCGACAGATGAAGACCTGGAGGAATTGGTAAAGAATCTTGAGGAACTGGCAGAAGAACTGGAAGAGGCGGTTGAAGAAGCTGAAGATGGTTCTGTAACCGAAACCGACGAGGCAAGGGATGAACTGGAAAAAGAACTGGCTGAGACGGAGAAGGAAATAGAAGAAGCAAAGGAAACCGTAGAGGGCATCTCCAAGAAAGCCAAGGGATGGATGGCAGTGCTGATAATTTTGATGGTGCTGGCAGTGCTATTCCTTATAATAGTTCTCTTTGGAAAGGATACGGCCCTTGGGCAGAAACTGATGAGCATCATAAGTTCATCTGTGTCCAGAGGGGGAGCCTTTGACGATATAACAACTGCCATAGGTGATTTAACCCGCATGATTTAGGGGTAGGGAAGCACTTATGTATATAAACAAATCCACTCGAACAAGAATATTTTCAATGGTGGGTATCTATTTGCTGGCGGGAATAGCCAATCTCTTGGAATACTATGTCCCCACATTCCCGGTAAGATTATCCGCCTTTGCACAATTATGCTATTTTGCCATTTGCATTGTAGCCATGGTTTACGTTGAGAGAAACCTAATCAACAAAACAGGTAGAAGGCTTGCCATGGTTGTTATTATGGTTGCCCTTTTTTGGCAGGCCATAAGGCTTTTCGAAATAAGTGCGGCACCATTGAACAGTCACCTGGATAGACATTTCTGGTATGCCTATTATTTCCCCATGACCTTTATACCGACGTTGATATTCTTATCGGTCCTAAACTCCGGTCTACATTCGGGGGATAAAATCAGCTCCAAATGGTATCTGCTTTTAATAATTCCTCTTGCTCTTTCGCTGGGGGTACAGACCAACGATCTTCATTTCTTAGCATTTACATTCCCCTATGGATTGGATAATTTCAACTACGGCTATCATGTGGGGCCCATCTATATAATGAGCATGACTTGGGTATTCGTCATGATATTTGCCGTAGGAGTTCTTTTACACAAAAACAATTCCCTTCAAAGAATAAGAAAATACAGATGGGTAATCTATGCCTTTGGAATTTTGATAATCATTTACTTGGTATGGTGGTTTCTTTGGCTTTACAAGGTGATTGATGGAGGACCCTTAAGAGTGATGTTTTGGGATCCGGAGATTTGGTTGGGATTCATTCTGGTGGGAATGGAACTGGCAATCCGACTGGGTTTTATCAGGTCCAACTTCAACTACGATGAGATGTATATGGATTCCACCATTCCTACGGCAATCTATGATAACAATATGAATCTCATATACAGATCCTCCGTGAATACGGATATCACCGACGAACAAAGGGAAGAGGCCGTGGGAGGACCCGTATATGTGGATGAAAACAGAAGGCTCCATGGACAAAGAATCTCAGGAGGCTATTCATATTGGATTGAAGACTTAAGCACAATCAACAGCAGCGCCAAGGAATTGAGCCTTGTTAAAGAAATGCTTCAGCAGGACAACGATCTGATCAAGGCCGAAAACGACATGCTCGCAAGGCAGACGAAAACCGAGGAGCAGATGAAACTCTACGATATGCTATCACAGAACGTAGAGCCACAGTTGAAAAAGGTTGAGTCTTTGATTCACGCCGTTGAACCCAATGATCCCCAATTCAAGGAGAACCTTAAAAAGGCTTGCGTCTATAAGGCCTATGTTAAAAGGCTCAGTAATTTGATTTTGCTTAACAATCAGAGTGAAGTGTTAAACGCCTTTGAATTGGAGAGCAGCATGAGAGAGTCAATGGAATACCTGAAGCTCAACGGAGTGGCATGCAATTATTCCAGCCATGGAACAGGGGAGTATCCGGGAGAAAGGCTTATAATGGCATATGGTATTTTCCAGCAAATCCTTGAGGACAATCTCAATCAAGCCAGCAGGGTTATGGTTAATCTGGATGTGGAAGATGATAGAATCAATATGGGAATCCTGGCTTCCAGCAAGGGGGATACCTTTGAAAAAGAAAAGCATCTTGAAGAGTTTAAGTCTCAGCTGGAGGATATGGGTGGAAGCCTTATCTATAACGGCGGAGAGTCCATGTATATAGATATTGAAATACCCAACGAGGAGGTGATGGCCCATGACTAATGCCGCAGGACTTGCATTGGATCAATTGGATGTTGTCACTGTTTTAGGTGTTGCGGTATTCATGATTCTGGTATCCTTAACCTTCCTGGTCCTTACCACAACTACGGGCAAGATGAAGGCCATAATACCGGCTGCGTTGCTTCTGTTAATAGACGCCACCCTTTTTATTGGTTTTAACGACGCCTGTGCAGCTGCCATGGGCTTTGGTGGACCCAAGGGACAGTTGGGGTATTACTTTATAAATCTTAGTACATGGACCAGGGTATTGATTATGCTGGGACTTTTGGCCTTTGCTTGGGTGAAACTCATAATCATGGTCAAGTATATAGCCGGATCCATCACACCCTTTTCCATCAAGGAGGCTTTGGATACAATGCCCCAAGGCATTGCCTATTTCACCGAGGACGGACAGATCCTTCAGATAAACGAAACCTTTGAAGACCTGGCATATAGAACCACGGGAGATGTTGTAAACGACGCCAGTCATTTTTGGGACGACGTGAGAGACGGCAATGTAAAAGAAGGAATCAAAGTGGAGGCAGGGGAGAATCTTGTTGTGGCCTATCCCGAGGGAGATACCTGGATTTTCAGCAATAGCGCAATCCATGGAGATATGACTCCCTTCCAATTTAGACAGATCCAGGCGGTTGATGCCACTAACGAGCATATACTCTTTGAGGAATTGGACAAAGAAACCAGCAGACTGTCGGATATGAACAGACGTCTCAGGAATTACAACAATGTGGTGGACCAGACCATTAGAGAAGAGGAGCTGCTGGCAACAAAGATGA
>CAJOQI010000011.1 GCA_905236895.1 uncultured Peptostreptococcaceae bacterium
ACCCTATCGTTATGGAATGCAATGACGGAGGGCTGTCGGACATCCGAGGACTTCACGTAAAAGAAAGGCACGTGAGAGAGGCCCTTGCCAAGGCTTCATCAAAGTTTGAAGAAGGGGCCATCGGCAGCGGCACAGGAATGAGCTGTCTGGGACTAAAAGGGGGAATCGGATCCGCCTCCAGAATTGTAGGAACCAAGGGAAGCCGGTTTACCATTGGAGCCTTGGTTATGTCCAATTTCGGAACCGCCGGGAATTTGGTTATTGGCGGAAAGCATTACGATACAAGGAAGTGCGGAGAAGGGGTAACCAAGGACAAAGGGTCGATTATTATCATCATTGGAACCGACGCCCCATTAAACGAAAGACAGCTTAAGAGGGTTGCCAAGAGATCAACCATCGCTCTTGGAAGAGTTGGTTCCTACTGCGGCAACGGAAGTGGGGATATAGCCTTGGCTTTTTCCACCGCAAACAGAATCCCTCATAATTCCAAAGATGCGGTATTAAAAACTCGGATGTATAACGACGACAAAATCGATTCCATCTTTGAAGCTGCTGTGGAAGCGGTGGAGGAGGCAATAATAAGTTCCCTCTATCATGCCAAAACCATGATGGGAATCAGAGGAAAGAAAAAATACGGCCTCCAAGATTTTCTAAAGGAGTTTGGAGAGTAATCAAAAAAAGAAAAGCAAAAAACCGACTCATCTCCAGAGGCATCATCTCCAGAGGTAAGCCGGTTTTTTATTTGCTGCAAATTGGTTTTCGCAAATTATTTTTCATTTCGCCGCGTCAACCAGTGCCTGGAAAATCCTTTGATGAACGGGATGGTCCTTATAAGCCAGTTCCGGATGCCATTGAATGCCTACGGTGAATCTTCTCTCCGGATGATAGAAGGCTTCGATAATTCCATCCTCCGAGGAAAGAGCCATTACCTTTAGGCCGGGGGCCAAGTCTTTGATGGCCTGATGGTGGTAGGAGTTTACTTCCAATTTCTTTGCTCCGTCCATCCAGTCCATCAGGGGAGTGCTTTCGGCTATATCCACCCTGTGGGTCAGAATATAGTTTGGCTGTCTTTGGCTGTGGCGGGTTTCCGATGGCTTCATGGAGGGCAGATCCTGATAGAGGGTGCCGCCTTCCAGAATATTTATAAGCTGATGTCCGCGGCAGACACCTAAAGCAGGCTTATCAGCTTCTCTTACCAATTCATAGATTAGCTTCTCGTTTACATCTCTCTTGGAATCTATCATGCCCAGCTGAAGAACCATTTCTTCGCCGTACATATTGGGATTGGAGTCGGGGCCGCCGGTAAAGATGAAGCCGTCAAGCTTTGATACCAATTCCGCGGTAGCCTCCCTGTCGTCGCTAAAGGGTAGGACTACGGGGATTCCTCCTGATGCCTGAACCGCTTCTGCGTAGCCCGGGATCATCCACCAACTGTTGAGATTATAGTCATATAGGGGTGTGATGCCGATTACGGGTCTACTCATTGTTTCCTCCTGTTGAAACCTTAACCTCTGCTGTTACTATTACCTGGCTATAGGGCGGAACGGATTTGGTAACAAAGGCGCTACCGCCGATTATGCTGTGATGGCCGATTACTGTATCTCCACCCAGAATTGTGGAACCGGCATAAAGTGTGGCGTGGTCCTCAATGGTGGGATGCCTTTTGTTTCCTTTTAAGGTCTGGCCTTCTTCCAGGGAAAGAGCACCGATGGTAACTCCCTGATATACTTTTACATGCTCTCCGATAATAGAGGTTTCACCGATTACGATTCCCGTGGCGTGGTCGATGAAGAAGTATTCGCCGATGGTTGCGCCTGGGTGGATGTCAACTCCCGTTTCACCGTGGGCGTACTCGCTCATGATTCTGGGAATATAGGGAACGCCCAATAGATAAAGCTCGTGCGCCAACCTGTGGATGGTGGTAGCATAGTGTCCCGGATAGGCGATGACGATTTCAACCTTGTCCGCAGCTGCCGGATCTCCATCGTAGGTTGCATCTATGTCAGTCTGGAGCAAAGCCCTGACTTTCGGAATCTTTGCGAAGAAATCGATGCAAATCTCCTGGGCAGCGGTCTTGCGGTCCTCCCTGGATGCCTCTCTATACTTTTCTTCATTAACCAAGACAATCTCAATCTGCTTCCTAAGCTGATGCATGGTCTCGTCAATCAAAGCACTGAGTTTTGGCATAGCGCTTCTGGAAGAATAATAATCATCTCTGTAATAGCCGGGGTAGAGGATCATCAGAAGTTTTTTTATAACTTCCACAACCTCGTCCTGATCCGGCTGTCCAAAGAAGTCCATTCTGTCGATATCTCTGTCCTGACCGTAGTCTTCCAAGATTTCTTCAATGATTTGGTCTATTCTCTTATCCATGGCATTAAAGTCCTTCAAACTTAATCATATAAATACCCAAGTAAAGAAATACTAACACAGCCGCCAAACATATACAATTCTTATCTGTATAATATTCAAACTATTCAAAAAAGAATCGTTGTTATGGCCTGCCTTTTTTGCTATACTGTTTCTGTACGAATTTTAATAGGAGGTTTACCTGATGAAGGGCTATAGTAGTGAAAATATTAGAAATATCGCACTTCTTGGACATGGAGGATGTGGTAAAACAACTTTCCTAGAGGCTGTTCTCTTTGAGACAGGCGTAACCAAGAAGCAGGGTAAGGTAGAAGAAGGGAACACCGTATCCGACTACGATAAGATGGAAATCGAAAAAGGTTATTCCATCAATACCTCAATCATTCCCGTAGAGTATAAGAATACGAAGATTAATTTCATCGATACACCGGGATATTTTGACTTTGTAGGGGAAGTAAACGCAGCCCTGAGAGCAGCAGAAGCAGCTGTAATCATGGTGGACGCCGGCTCCGGAGTTCAGGTAGGAACCGAGGCTGCATGGAAGGCTTGCGAGCGTTATGGAACACCAAGATTCTTTGTTGTTAACAAGAGAGACAAGGATGAGGTGGACTTTGATACAACTCTTGCAGCACTGCAGGCAAAATTTGGAACCAAGGTTGTTCCTCTTTCCTGGCCACTTTCAGCCGATATAGATGATTCCATTAAAGAAGCTATCGCTGAGTCCGACGAAGCTCTCATGGAGAAGTATTTCGAAGGTGAAGAGTTCACCGAGGATGAAATCAAGAGCGGAATCGTAAAGGGTATTTCCGAAGGAAATATCGTTCCCGTATGCACAACCCTTTTCCAGATGGGACAGAAGACCGAGGGAATCCTGGATCTCCTGGTTGGCTGCACACCCAATCCTCTGGAACACGGCACCTACAAGGGAACCAACGAGAAGGGCGAAGAAATTGAGAAGAAGGCTTCCAAGGACGGAGCAGTTTCTGCCTTCGTATTCAAGACCATCGCTGACCCATTTGTTGGAAAGATTTCCGTAATGAAGGTAATCACCGGCAAGCTGGAATCCGGCGCCGATATATATAACGTAAGAGCGCAGAAGTCCGAGCGTCTTGGCAAACTCTTCCTCTTAAGAGGCAAGGAGCAGATTGAAGTTCCTTCCGCCGAGGCAGGGGATATCGTAGCTGTAGCAAAGCTTCAGTACACTCAGTCAGGTGACACCCTTTGCGATAAGAACGATGTAGTAAGCTATCAGGCTCTTGAGGTTCCTTCTCCAACATATTTCGTAGCTATTACCGCTGCAGATAAGAATGATGAAGAGAAGATGGGAACAGGCCTTGCAAGACTTAGAGAAGAAGATCCTTCCTTCGTTATTGAGAGAAATACAGAAACTCGTCAGACCCTTATGGGCGGTCAGGGAGACATTCAGCTTGGAATCATTTCATCAAAGCTGAAGGATCGCTTCGGTGTATCCATTAAGACAGTTCCCCAGAAGATCGCATATAGAGAAACCATTAAGGGAACCTCTGATGTTCAGGGTAAGCACAAGAAACAGTCCGGCGGTTCCGGTCAGTATGGTGACGTTTGGATCAGATTCTCACCATCACAGCAGGAATTCGAATTCGAAGAAGACCTCTTCGGCGGATCCGTTCCAAAGAACTATGTACCGGCAGTTGAAAAGGGACTCCTTGAATGTATGGATAGAGGTCCTCTTGCAGGTTGCAAGTGCGTAAATATTAAGGCAGTTCTCCACGATGGTTCTTACCACGAAGTGGACTCCAACGAAGTATCCTTTAAGATTGCTGCTTCCCTGGCCTTCAAGAAGGGTATCGTAGAGGCTAACCCCTGCCTCCTGGAGCCAATTATGCATTTGGACATCACCGTTCCGGATGACTATACAGGAGCGGTAATGGGCGATATGAATAAGCGCCGCGGTAGAATCCTAGGCATGGAACCACAGATGGGCGGCGGACAGAAGCTTATGGCTGAAGCACCTCAGTCAGAACTCTTTGACTATGCTCTGGTTCTCCGTTCAATGACACAAGGTAGAGGACAGTTCACCATGAGCTTCGAGCGTTACGAAGAACTTCCAAAGCAGCTTGCTGATAAGGTAATCGCTGAACACGCAGCTGAAGAGGAAAAATAGCCATAAGGGTATAAAAACAAAAATTGTGTTCAAAGAGGTCTTTTTGACCTCTTTTTTTGTGTATAGGCACAAAAGGTAGTACTATTGGACTAGTACTAAAGTATGATTTGTTGACGTAATAAAACGAAATAAATTGCCTACAATTATACTATGCAATTATCATTGTTAAAGTGCAGATAAATGGCGAAATGTTAATGTTAAGCCAACTGCAAAGGGTATGAGGATTTATTCATAAGTAATTTATATAAAGTGAAAGTGAGGAGAAAGCTATGTTTTTGAAGCATGAAAAGAGCAGAAGACTACTCCAGAAAGCTCTAGCGCTGCTGCTGGCATTCCTGATTGTATTTACAGGAATCAATTTCGGTGGCATGACTATCGGCGGTCCAGCTAAGGCGTATGCTGCTGGCGCTATTCCATGGAGCGACCTGAGCACTAATTCCGGTGACGGAACCAAGATTGTTTGGGACGGTCAGATTGATGCAGGAAATACCACAACGGGTGCGGGAAAGCCAACAAGATATGCGGATATTTCCGGATCTGGAATAACTGTCATCATGCCTGAGATGGGTGGTGAAGTTGGCCAGCCAGAAAGATATTTAGATGCAGATGGCAAGTGCAATATGGAGCTTAAGGGATGGCTCCTCGTTCCGAATGAGTCAAAATATAAAAATGGCGATGGTACATATCATAGCTTAAGACCAGAGGACATTAGATACTATGAACCGGGCGAAGAGGTTACTATAGATGAGAGCTTCATCGACTCTTCCGGTGAAGTTCGCTTTTTGGCAGATTGGAGACCTACGAGCTACGATTTTGGTAGTTCCGATCATGTTGGTGACGGCGCACCTCTTGGTGGACTTAGGGATGACATTGTAAAGACAGATTCTATACGTATCAATTTGTATGACGTTAACGGCTCCATTTACAATGTACTGCATTCATGGATGGGACGTCAACAGAACTTTAACGATGCAGAATCCGGCCCGCTCTTCATAGATGAAAACATTGAAGGAGCAGTACACGGAAAAACCCCAACCCGGCCGGTGACTAATTACATAGTATCTGGTGCTGACGGATATAAAGCTGTCGTTAACGCATGGAACGCGGGTAGAATCGGTGAGCACAAAGAAGGGGCCTCACAAGGCCTATGGGATCACGTAGACTTCACACAGATCTTTAATGATAACACACTAGGTGTAACCCATGTTGGTAATGCTAGTAATGGACAAATGTATTGGATAGGTACAAAAGCGGATGGCGATTATGAAGGCTACTATCTATTTGATAGTAGAAAATCTGCAGCAGCCTACAATCAATCAGAGCAAAGATTCTACATATATAACAGGCCACAGCCAATAAATACATCAAACGGATTGGCTGTGTTGCCGCTTAATGCTCCGAAAGACTCCGCGTATTCATACAGTGATGGTAGTATCAATTATCACTTCGGAATGCTCACAGAGATAGATTTCTTCCTTACCGGCAAGGTGCCAGACACGATACCAAAAGAAGGTGAGGCCAAAGTTAACCAAATTGAAATTAACGGCCAGAAGAAGGATATGATTTTCTACTTCTCCGGAGACGATGACGTATTTGTTTTCGTAGACGGAAAACTTGCTCTTGATATTGGTGGTATCCACGACGCGACTGAGGGTACTATCAATTTTGCTACAGGTGTAGTTTGGACAAAGAGAGTTTCCGGAAGAAACCAAGGAACAGAAGAAATTACTAATAATGCATCTATCGCAGGTCTAGATGCGGGCAACCACAGACTTACTATTTACTACATGGAACGTGGTGGAGCAGAGTCCAACAATAAAACTGCATTCCTTTTAACTATACCTGCAACAATTAAGGTCAAGAAGATTGAAACGCAGACAGGAGAGCCGGTTGTATACCCGGGCACACAATTTCTTCTTCAGAAGAAAGATGGTGAGTACTATCACTTGCAAAACAAGGCCGGCGACTACTATCTCAAACAGGATAAATATGGCCTTTGGCTACAGGCAAAAGACAATGCCGGAAACCTCCTTTATGAAGAGGATGGCAAACCTAAACTTGTTTTAGATTCTGAATCAGCAGATCCGCTTAGTGTACCGAGTGTTAGCTACAGGGACAGCAAGGCGGATGCATGCATATTCGAAGCCAATGATGAAGGCGCAGTCGAAATGAGATATGTAGTCGATGGTGATTACGTACTTACAGAAATAGGAGCTCCCGAATACTATGAAGGACTGCCCGGATCAATTGGGTTCAAAGTAGAGAATGCAAAGATTATTGATAGCAGTCTGGCATTCTATGAAGATAATGAATATGAGTCAGGAGATAAGCCTTACACCTATAATCCAGACTGGTCTCAGGAAATCGACGTTAACGGCGAAGAAGTTACACTTAAGGTTGGTAATGAACGTAAGACTCATCCGATCATTTTAACTAAGAATTTCGACGATAAAAGAATTCCAAAAGGTGTTACATTTAGTTTCTATGAAATAAAAGCACCTACAATTGCAGACAAGAAAATCGCTAAAGACGAGAATTATGATCCTACATACGAAGAAAAAATAACAATTGATAAAGATAGTATCAATAAGGATGAAATTCCTGAAAATGCAAGACTTGTATATGAAGGAACAACTAATAAATATGGTGAATTAGCTGATATCAAATGGTATCCACTTGGCAAGGAAGAAACACCTGAAGAGATGGTGAAACCTGGCGAAGGCGAACTTGCAATCGAAGCCCCAGAGCTTAAAGAAGGTTCAGTATATTACATCACTGAGGGAGAATTTGTTGGTGATGGTAATTACTACTCAATGGGAGCACCAGTAGTAGTACTTGTAACAGATAAAGGAATCGAACTTGTATCAGATACTACAAGCGATAAGTTTGTCTTTGAGAAAAAGGATACGGTTAACTTCACCGCTGCAAAAGATAATAATCCTGCCAAACTTGAAGTAACAAACGTACCTATTACTATTGAAGAACCAGAGAAGTTCGTAGATAACGAAAAGGCAGGAACACCTTTCAAGGAGTTGACAGAGGACGATAAGGCAGAGCTTGTTGAAAATGGAGTAATCACAAAGGATGAAGAAGGCTACAAGAAGGACGGAGAACTTGTAGGTGATGACGAAGTGCTTATCCCTGCTCTTGCTCTTGAAGGAAGGGACAAAGTCTTCACATACACAATCACTCAGAAGATTCCTGCAAAGGCAACCAAGGTTGTTATCACAGACGTATTAAAGTCAGAACTTGAAATCGTTGGTGAACCAACGATAGATTCTGACGAATTTACAGTAAGCGTATATGAGAATACTGTAACAGCTACTACAGGCGATGAGGATAAAGACTTAACTGCTCTGGTAGACAAGGTAGTAACCCTTACCATCGTTGCTAAGATTAGAGACGGTGTGACGGATGCCGAACTCATCGAAAAGTATGACTCCACATCT
>CAJOQI010000012.1 GCA_905236895.1 uncultured Peptostreptococcaceae bacterium
CCTAAAAAGGGCTCTTTTTATCTATTAAACCTATGGTATAGTTTACTTTAATACCTTTTGGTGGTAAAATTATAAGCTGGTACAGGCTTTTTTGGGTATAAAAACCTGTAAAGAGAAAGATAGACAATTATAGTTTAGGAGGAAATATATAACTATGAAAACAAATCTCATATCTAAGGAAAACAACAGAGCCAATTTCACCATGGATTTCACTGCGGAGGAGTTCGAAAGCGCTGTTATCGAAGCATATAAGCAGACCAAGGATCAGTTCAGAATCGATGGCTTCAGAAAGGGTAAAGCTCCAAGAAGCGTAATCGAGAGAAACTACGGCGAGAACGTATTCTTTGAGGATGCTATCAATGGACTTTTCAGAACAGGTTATCCTACGGCTCTCAAGGAACTTGGACTTGAGGTTATCGATATGCCCAAGGCTGACTTCAGCGAAGTAGGAAAGGGCAAACCCTTAACCGTAACCATTGATGTACCTATCTATCCGGTAGTTGAAGTAAAGGACTATAAGGGTGTTAAGGTGGAGAAGGCAGATAGCACCATCAGCGAAGAAATGGTTGATAGTGATCTGGAAACCCTTCAGAACAGAAATGCCCGCATGGTAGTTGCGGAGAGACCTGTACAGGAAGGAGATACCATCTACTTCGATTATGCCGGCTTTGTTGGTGAAGAACAGTTCGAGGGAGGAACGGCTGAGAACGCCACTCTAAAAATCGGTTCCGGACAGTTTATCCCCGGATTTGAGGATCAGCTGGTTGGAGCAAAGGCAGGAGAAGAGGTTGAGGTAAAGGTAACCTTCCCGGAGACCTATCATTCGGAAAAGCTGGCAGGCCAGGACGCAGTTTTCAAATGCAAGATTCACGAAGTAAAGGAAGAGCAGCTTCCCAAGCTTGATGATGAGTTTGCCATGGATGTAAGCGAATTCGATACCCTTAAGGAACTTAGAGAAGATACAAGAAAGAGACTTCAGGAAACTGCCGATCATAGGGCGGAAAATGACGCAAAGGACAAGATGATCGATACAATCGCTGAAGCCAACCCCATTGATGTACCCCAGGTAATGGTTGAGGATGAGGTTAACGAAATGATCAGAGGTATGGATCAGCAGATGAGATACCAGGGCCTTACAATAGATCAGTATGTTCAGTTTACCGGCGTTACCATGGAAGACTTCCGCAAGGAGATGGAAGAAGAAGCAAAGAAGAGAGTTGCTTCCAGAATTATCCTTAGATCAATCGGAGCAAAGGAAAAAATCGAGATTACAGAGGAAGATGTGGAGAAGGAACTTTCTCGCATGGCTGAAGTATATAAGATGGACCTGGATGGAATCAAAGACCTGATCGGCGAAGACAATATGGAATACTTCAAGAAGGATATTATGATTACCAAGGTAATCAATTATCTCTATGACAATGCCAAGGTTTCCGTTGTAAAGCCTGAAAAGAAGACAACAAAGAAAGCTGCAGAAAAGACAGAAAAGAAGCCTACCGAGAAGAAGGCTGCAGAAAAGAAAGCAAGCGAGAAGAAGACTACCACCAAGAAGACAAAGAAAGAGAAGGATGAAGAATAATGGCATATGTACCTTATGTAATTGAACAGTCCAGCAGAGGAGAGAGAACCTATGATATTTATTCCCGTCTCCTTAAGGACCGCATTATCTTCCTTGGAGAAGAGATAGACGATTACAACGCCAATCTTGTTGTGGCTCAGCTCCTTTTCCTGGATGCGGAAGATAGCGGTAAGGATATCAATCTATATATCAACAGTCCAGGCGGCTCCGTAACCGCGGGGATGGCCATCTACGATACCATGAACTATATCAAGTCGGATGTATCCACCATCTGCGTTGGTATGGCTGCCAGCATGGGAGCATTCCTCCTTGCTGCGGGAACCAAGGGAAAGAGATATTGCCTTCCCAATGCGGAGGTAATGATTCACCAGCCTGCAGGTGGTGCCATGGGCCAGGCCAGCGATATTAGAATCCACGCCGACTGGATTATGAAGACTAAGGAAAAGCTGAACAAAATCCTTGCAGAGAATACAGGGAAGAAGCTTTCGGTCATTGAAAAGGATACGGATAGAGATAATTTCATGAGCGCTCAAGAAGCCAGGGAATATGGCCTTATTGACGCCGTAATAGAAAGATAGTGTGAAATAAAAATGGCAAAAAAGAATAATGGTGAAAACGAAAAACTCTGCTGCTCATTCTGCGGCAAGCCCCAGGATGCGGTAAAGAGGCTGATTGCAGGTCCCGGCGTATATATCTGTGATGAATGCGTGGATATGTGCAACGATCTTATCGGTCGTGCCGGCCTTGCTCCTCTGGGAGAGGAAGGAGAGGAGGAACCTCTCTTCAATCTTCCCAAGCCTAAAGAGATTTTTGATTTTCTTTCTGATTATGTAATAGGTCAGGACAGAGCCAAAAGAGCTCTTTCCGTGGCTGTTTACAATCACTATAAGAGAATAAGCGATACAAGCAAAGATGCCATAAACGATGTTGAACTTCAGAAAAGCAATATCGTTATGGTGGGACCAACCGGAAGTGGTAAGACTTTGATTGCCCAGTCTTTGGCCAAGATTCTTGACGTTCCCTTTGCCATTGCCGACGCCACCGCTTTAACGGAGGCAGGCTATGTAGGGGAGGATGTTGAGAATATTTTGCTTAGACTGATTCAAGCGGCCAACTACGATATTGAGAAGGCCCAGATGGGAATCATCTATGTGGATGAGATAGATAAGATTGCCCGCAAGTCAGACAACCCATCCATTACGAGGGATGTAAGCGGCGAGGGAGTGCAGCAGGCTCTTCTTAAGATTCTTGAAGGAACCGTTGCCAATGTTCCGCCCCAGGGTGGAAGAAAGCATCCTCATCAGGAGTTTATACAATTCGACACCAGCAATGTGCTCTTTATTTGTGGTGGTGCCTTTGATGGACTGGATACCATTATCCAGAGAAGAATGGGCGAAAGGGTAATCGGTTTCAATTCCGATTCGGAAATAATAGACGCAGATGGAAGTAGCCCGTTGGAGCATATTCAGTCTGAGGATCTTCTTAAGTTCGGACTCATTCCCGAATTTATCGGAAGACTTCCGGTGGTTGTTACTTTGGATGAACTGGACGAGGATTCATTAAAGAGAATCATGACCGAGCCTAAAAACGCTTTGGTTAAGCAATATAAGAAGCTCTTCGCCTACGACGGAGTGGAACTTGAAATCAGCGAAGGTGCCATTGACGCCATTGCCAAACTGGCTATCGAAAAGAAGACCGGGGCAAGAGGCCTAAGAAGCATCTTTGAAAAAACCATGAGCGATATCATGTTTGAAATCCCATCCAGAAAAGATGTAAAGAAATGCATCGTCACCGAGAATACGGTACTTAAGGGACAGAAACCCAAATTGGCTTAGGTAACTGAAGGGAGTTAGAATGTCAGATAAAAAGATATACCCATGCGTACCCTTGAGGGGAGTCAATATCTTTCCTCATACCGTGGTTCATTTTGATATAGGAAGAGATAAGTCCATCAAAGCCTTGGAAACAGCCATGGCTGAGGATAAACTTCTCTTTGTTTCCGCTCAGAAAGATGAGAATATTAATATCCCCACCTTTGATGACATCTATAAAATGGGAACCTTGGTAAAGGTTAAACAGATGCTAAAGGTAAGCGGAGATGCAGTGAGAGTGCTGGTCTCCGGGATTTGTCGTGCAACAATAGACGAGGCCATGCCTGAAGAAAGCTATATGGCCTGCACCTTAAACCTTATGGAAGAGGAAGTCGAGCTGGATGCTCTTTCCATGGAGGAGCAGGCAGCTCTCAGACTTTTAACCGACAGGTTTATAGAATATACCGCTCTTAACGACCACGTGCCCGATGATACGGTTGATAAGATTTTGAATGAACAGGAGCCTGAGGCTCTTGTATACAGAATCGCAGCGGAGCTGGATGTAATAGTATCCAGGAAGCAGGATCTTCTGGAGGCTTCTCCCTTTGCCATAAGGGTAGAGAAGCTAATAGAACTTCTAACCGCTGAAACTGAAATCGCCAGACTGGAGAAGGAAATTTCCAAGAAGGTAAAGGAAAGCGTGGATAGCAATCAGAAGGAGTATTTCCTTAAGGAGAGAATGAAGGCCATCCAAGAAGAACTGGGAGAAGAGGAAAGCGCCGAAGAAGAAGCTCAGCGCTGGCTTGAAAAGCTGGATGAACTGAAGCTGGATGAAATGATAGACGAGAAGATTCGCAAGGAAATCAAGCGTTTCACCCGTATGGCTCCATCCTCTGCGGAAAGCGGCGTAATAAGAACCTATGTGGAAACCCTCCTTGATCTTCCCTGGAGAGAAAGCTCCAAGGTTGTTACCAATCTCAACAAAGCGTCAAAGGTTTTGGAAAGAGACCACTACGGCCTTAAGAAGGTGAAGGAGAGGGTGCTGGAATATCTGGCGGTAATTCACCTTACCAAGGAAATCAAAGGCCCCATTCTTTGTTTGGTAGGTCCTCCGGGAACGGGTAAAACTTCAATCGCTCGCTCCATCGCATCAGCCACGGGAAGAAAGTTCGTAAGAATGTCCCTGGGAGGCGTGAGAGATGAGGCTGAAATCAGAGGACACAGAAGAACATATATCGGTGCAATCCCCGGAAGAATCATAACCAGCATCAAAGAAATCGGAGTTAACAATCCGGTCTTCCTCTTTGACGAGGTTGATAAGCTTGGTGCAGACTATAGAGGAGATCCTTCTTCCGCATTGCTGGAAGTATTGGACCCCGAGCAGAACAAGACCTTTACGGATCACTTCCTTGAGGTTCCCTTTGATTTGTCAAAGGTTGTATTTATAACCACCGCAAACTCCATCGATACCATTCCAAGGCCGCTTCTTGACAGAATGGAAGTAATCGAGGTGAGCGGTTACACTGAGGAAGAGAAAGTTAAGATTGCTCAGCAGTATTTGATTCCCAAGAAGGTTAAGGAACACGGACTTAAGAAGGACGGAGTTAAGATTACCGAAGCTGCCTTAAGAGATATAATCAATTACTATACCAGGGAGTCCGGTGTAAGAAACCTGGAGAGAAGGATTGCCGATCTTTGCCGAAAGGCGGCCATGGAAGCTGTAAGCAGCAAGAAAACATCCTTTATGATTTCTCCAAGAAATCTTGACAAATATCTTGGGAAAAAGAAATATCATTACGATATAATAGAAGGACAGAGCGAGGTAGGAGTTGTTACGGGTATGGCATGGACCCAGGTAGGGGGAGATACCCTCTCCATTGAAACCGTAGTGGTTCCCGGTAGCGGAAAACTTTCACTCACAGGTCAGCTTGGAGATGTAATGCAAGAATCCGCCAGAACCGGAGTAAGCTATATCAGATCCATTGCCTCGGAGCTTGAAATCCATAAGGATTTCTATAAGGAAAAGGATATGCATATCCACGTTCCGGAAGGAGCGGTTCCAAAGGACGGACCTTCTGCAGGTGTAACCATATTCACTTCTGTTGTATCCGCCCTTTCGGGAATCCCTGTAAAGAAGGATGTGGCCATGACCGGAGAAATCACTCTCCGTGGAAAGGTCCTTCCTGTTGGAGGAATAAGAGAAAAGGTTTTGGCTGCCCATAGAGCGGGAATAAGAACCATTCTCCTGCCTAAGGACAATATGGTGGATACGGAAGAGATTCCCGCAAACGTAAGAAAGCAGCTGAAGTTTGTGCCATTGTCTTTTGCTAAAGAAGTACTGGATATAGCCTTGGACCAGCCAAAGAAGTCCGCTGCAAAAGCTAAGACATCCGGTAAAAATGTTGCCTCTAAGGCAAAAAAAGAATCAAAGGAAACAAATAGCAAGGAAAAATCCAAAGGCAGCAAGGCCAAGCCTACGAAGAAAGCGGGCAAATAATGAAGATAGTAAAATCCGAACTGGAGCAGGTGGCTGTAAAGCCAAGTCAATATCCGCCGGATGATCTTCCGGAGATTGCCTTTGTTGGTAGATCCAATGTGGGCAAGTCCTCCTTGCTTAATTATTTGACGGGGCGAAAGAGTCTGGCCAGAGTAAGCGGAAGCCCGGGGAAAACCAGGACAATTAATTTCTACAGAATAAACGATGCCTTTAGAATCGTGGATTTGCCGGGATATGGCTATGCCAAGGTTTCCAAATCCGTAACCAAGGATTGGGACAAGATGATGGCGGATTTCTTCAATAGCAGAAAGAACTTAATCAAGGTTGTTCAGCTGGTTGATATTCGCCACGAGCCAAGCAAATTGGATGTTCAGATGTACGAGTTTCTAAAGCAGTATGAGCTGGACGGAATCGTATGCGCAACAAAGGCCGACAAGGTTTCGGGAAACGAGAGGCAGAAGAACGTGGCTTTGATAAAGAGAACCCTGGGCCTTGAGAAGGAGGATATACTCATTGCCGCATCCGCATTAAAACGCACAGGTGGAGATGAACTCCTCCAAGTGATAGATGATTTGGTGACAGACAGAGAAACAGATTAAGTGACGAGGACAAAATGATTAAGGACAA
>CAJOQI010000013.1 GCA_905236895.1 uncultured Peptostreptococcaceae bacterium
ACCCTCGCTTGCGGCTTGGGAAGCCGCCGTTCTACCATTGAACTACGCCCGCATATTGGCTATGGACATATTCTAATCCATAGCCTTTTTCATTTCAATTATTGACACGCTTTTTTACACCCTCTTTATAGGTTTTCCAGAGTCGCCTTGATCTTAGCCGGCAGTATGCGGCAGATGCTCTCCCCAACTGCAGCCACGGAAACCCTAACTCCCTTAGCAAGAGGAATTACGAAGATGTCCTCTTTCCTAAGCTTTGATGCCAAAGCCTCAGGATCGCTGCAGGGAACGGAAACAAAGAATCCCGCAGAGAAAGGCACGATTTTCAAGCCTGCTTCCTTTGCTCCTTCCTCAAAGGCACGGCCGCGAGCAAGAAGCGTTTCCCTAAGCTGGCGACGTTCCTCAACCACCCTATTAAACAGTTCTTCGTCAGCGAAGATTTTTGTGATAAGGCTCTGGGCTGCGCGAACCGGGTTGGACCAGGAAGAACGGCAGCTGAATTCGTTTACTCGGGTAAACTCCTCGGCGATTTCCTCAGTTGGTGCCATTGCAATCATGGCTCCGCAACGCATGCCGTAGATTGTAAAGGTCTTGGACATGCTATAGCCCATAATTGGAAGCACGTTAGCAGGCATTTCCTTAAGCACCGGAAGAAAAGCCCTTACCTCATGCTCGTCTCCTGCAAAATCTATATAGGCCGCATCCACAAGGAGAGCAATCTTCTTGCTGCTATCCACCTCTTCAAGAACTTTCTTAACAGTCTGCCAGTTTTCCACAGTCATGCTATATCCCGTAGGATTGTGGGCAGGAGTATTGAGAACTATTACCAGACGATCCTGCCGCGCCAGAATCTCTTTAACCTTGGCTTCAAAGTCCTCACCATTAAACTCTCCATCTTCCGTAAAGAGTTGGAAGGTCTCCAAGGTTCTTCCCATCTCATCGGAAATGCTATTATATGGACCCCAGCGCCAGTCGGAAGTAAGAATTGCCTCCCCCGGAGCGGAATAATTGGAAACCGTATTCTTGATTCCCCCTGTTCCTCCCATGGTAGCAACCACAGCAAGATAACGACCGCTCATATCATAGTCTCCAAAGGCGGCTTTTATTGCCGCAGCCTTAAACTCCGGTGTTCCACCTATAGGCGCATAGGCAGCGTACTCGCTTGGCTCCAGGCTTTTAAAAGCCTCATTAACGGAGGAAAGAACTGTCAGCGTTCCTTCGTCATCCACAAGAGCTCCGATGGTAGCGTTGATTACATTCTCTCTGCCCTTTTCTTTGATAGCCTGCTGAGCCATGGTACTGATGCCGAATACCTTATCCTCTTTGGGAATCTTTCTGCCGTTAATCGCAGCCATATAGCCCTCTGCCATTTTTGCCTCCTTTATTTTGACCAGTTCAACATACATTATCTTCTTGCCTTGGTTGGTGAATTTTTCTTCGTACTCCGTCATGGGAGAGCCTTCCTTAAAAGAGGAACTGTGAAGGTCGTAGGTTATACCTCCAACCTCAAGACCCAGTTCATCCTTCCTTTCTTCTATCTGCTCCACCGTGAATCTGAAGAGTTCTTCGTTGTCCGTCTTGAACCTTATAAATCCACCTATCTTAATGGCCCAGGCGTAGTTCTTAAGCCTGTCTCCATGAGTTAATCTTCTTTTGCTGTGCCTGTTCTTGGGCCAAGGGTCGCTGAAGTTAAGATAAATGCCATCCAGCTCTCCTGCCTGGAACCATTCCCCCGTATCGCTTAAATAGGAAGTAATGAACCTGACATTCTCCAAGCCCCCGTCCCTTACCTTGGTCATGGCTCTATAGACTACGCTGGGTAGTCCCTCCACCGCAACAAAGTCCGCCTGGGGGTTGGCCGATGCCAGGGCTTCAATAAAGCGACCTTTGCCGCAGCCCACCTCCAAATAGAGGGGCCTTACGGACCGGTTTGAGTCTGCACCATCCTCTTTCTTATAGAACAGTTTTTCATCAAAGCTATTCAGCTTCTCATCTATGTCTTTAATCCTTCGCTGTCTCATGAAGCTATTATACCAAAACCCTTTCCAGAATAACAACCGCAAGGGTTGCTGCCATGAGAATTGCAGCAATAAGGTCTCTCTTCCCGAATTTTATTTCGTTCATCCTGGTTCTGCCCTCGCCTCCTCTATAGCATCTTGCCTCCATGGCCATGGCAAGGTCCTGGGCAATCCCAAGAGAGCTAACAAAAAGCGGTACCAGAAGAGGTATCATGGACTTTGCCCTCATTAGAATATTTCCGCTTTCAAAATCCGCACCCCTTGCCTGCTGGGCCTTCATTATCTTATCCGTCTCTTCAAGAAGGAGGGGAATAAAACGAAGGGCGATTGACATCATCATTGCTATTTCGTGGGCAGGAAGACCGATTTTGCTAAGGGGCATCATCAGCTTCTCCAAACCGTCCGTAAGTTCGATCGGCTTTGTTGTAAGAGTCAAAAGAGATGATGTGATTATAAGAAGTATTAGCCTCGTTCCCAGCATAATTGCTCTTTTGATACCCTCAATGGTAATCTTAAGTATTCCCCACTGCCAGATGATGGTTCCGTCCACCATGAATATGTTTAAGAAGAAGGTAAAGGCGAGTATCATCAGGATTGGCTTAAGGCCTCTCATAATAAAGCTCAAGGGCACTCCGGAAATTTTAACCACCGCAGCCAAGACAAGAATGCAGAAACCAAAGCCTACTGCATCCTTTGCAATAAACAGTTCTATTATGAAAAGCAATGTTCCTATTATCTTTGTTCTCGGGTCCAGCTTGTGAAGAGGAGAATTGCTGGCATAATACTGACCCAGGGTAATATCTCTAATCATGTTTTAATGCCCTCGCAATCTCATCCGCAGCGCTGTCCAAATCCAGGTAAGTGGGCGAAACATCAAGTCCCCTCTCCCTAAGTCCGTATAAGAAATCAACCAGGGGAGGAACATCCAGCCCAATTTCGTTAAGCTTCTCCCTATTGGAAAATACCTCCGCCGGCGTTCCTTCCATAATCAATTTACCCTGATCCATTACCAGAACCTTATCAGAAAGAGCTGCAATGTCCCCCATATTATGGCTGACGAAAATAATTATATTATTCTGCTCCTCATGAATATTCCTTATCATATTAAGGACATTCTTGTGAGCGCCGGGATCCAACCCCGCCGTTGGCTCATCCAAAATAAGAACCGCAGGCTCCATGGCAACAACTCCCGCAATTGCCACCCTTCTCTTCTGTCCTCCTGAAAGGTCAAAGGGTGAATTGTCCTTTATATCCTCATAATTAAGTCCCACCAGATTGATTGAATGCTTTACTCTCTCATCAATCTCCTCTTGGCTAAGACCAAGATTTCCGGGGCCGAAGGCCACATCCTTTGCCACCGTCTCCTCAAAGAGCTGATACTCTGGATATTGGAATACAAGGCCCACACGGCGCCTCACGTCACGCATTATCGTATCCTTTGATGTAATATCCATTCCATCCACAATGATGGTTCCGGAGTCGGCCTTAAGCAGGCCGTTGAGATGCTGGAGCAAAGTGGATTTACCGGAGCCCGTATGTCCGATAACCCCCACTATCTGGCCGTCAGCCACATCAAAACTGACCTCATCCAAGGCCTTATGCTCGTCGGGCATTCCCTTGCTATATACATGTGTAAGATTTATAACTTCTATGGACATAGGTACTCCTTCAGACTCTCTCCAGTTACAATATCTCTCGGCACGTCTATGCCCTTTGCTCTTAATCTATCCCCTATTTCTACGGCAAGAGGTAATTCCAGGCTGGCCTCCCTGATGGTTTCCACCTGGGAGAAAACCTCTCCCGGGGTTCCGTCAAGGAGAACCTTGCCCTTGTTCATGATGATTACTCTATCCGCTTCCACAGCCTCTTCCATAAAGTGAGTTATGAGGATTACGGTCTGACCGTTGTCATGGAGTTCTTTGATGGTTTCCATAATGTCACGGCGTCCCTGTGGATCCAACATGGCTGTAGGTTCATCAAAGATAATGCACTGAGGCTTCATGGCAATAACCCCGGCTATGGCGATTCTTTGTTTCTGACCGCCGGAAAGATTGTGAGGAGCCTTCCTTTTATACTCTCCCATTCTAACGGTGGAAAGAGCCTTCTCAACCCTTTCTCTTATCTCCTCCGGAGCCACACCAAGATTCTCCGGACCAAAGGCCACATCGTCCTCCACTATGGAGGATACCAGCTGGTTGTCCGGGTTCTGGAAAACCATGCCGGCGGTCTGCCTAACATCCCAGATATGTTCTTCGTCGGAAGTATCCCAATCCTTAACCAAAACCCTTCCTCCCGTGGGAAGAAGAAGTCCATTTAGGTTCTTGGCCAAGGTGGACTTGCCGGAGCCGTTCTCTCCGATGATTGCGGTAAAGCTTCCTTCCTCAATATCAATGGAAATATCGTTGATTGCCCTTTTGGCAACCACTCCCTCTTCACCGTCCGTATATTCAAATATTAGATTCTCTATTCTGATGATTTTTTCCATAGGCTTTTAAGATATGAATTATTTGATTTCGAAAAACTTTTTTGCCGGTGTCTTATATAATGCAGATGCAAGAATTATTGCCAAAATCATTCCAACGATAAACTGACCGATATTTCCTGGAATTGAAAAGAGAGGCGTATACCAATTGCCATGCATCAGGCTGGCGGCAATATAATATCCTACGCACATTTCTATTCCACCAAAGGCCATGGCGATAACTTCGCTGGCTCTAATCCTTCCATCCCCAACCTTCTGACCCTTCTTTTCCATATGTTCAAGGGCAAGCCCTACCACAAAGGCCATGAGCGCCTTTACCACAAAAGTCCAAGGAGCATAATAGGCATATCCGCTTAATAGATCTGCCAAGGCAGAGCCAAGGCCTGCGGCTATTGCACCGTAGTTTCTTCCCAGTACCAAAACCCCAAGGAAGATTATGGCATCTCCCAGATGCACATAGCCTTGGGTAAAGGGAACGGGTATCCTTATCATCATGGTAGAAACCATAATGAGGGCCATTGTAATTCCCGTTAATACTATTTTGTTGGTTCTGTTATCTGATCTATTGGTCATAACTATTCTTCCACCCTCTTGTTTTTCTCACCGCTATATATTATCATCTTATTGTATATAACAAAATGCTCAATTTATTTATTTTTTTAGTATACAGTTTGGAGGAAAACCCCATATGAAGCCATTTGTACCCGGTAAAGATAAAGAAAAAATCACACCTTTATATATACAGTTATACCGACATATAAAAAACGAAATCTTAACGGGCAATCTGGCTGTGGGGGAAAAGCTTCCAAGCCTTAGATCTCTGTCATCCGAAAGCGGTCTTTCCATCACCACCTCAACCCAGGCCTATAACCAACTCCTTACCGAAGGCTACATCTTAAGTAGGCCTCAGTCCGGTTATTATGTAGCCGAGATCCCCACCTCCTCTGTAATACCCGAGGAAAGCTCCAAAGGCCCCGGTCCTGAGTTCAGGGACTATACCTTTGACAGCGACGGTTATCTTCACGATCCCGAATCCTTTGATTTCCAAAAATGGAAAAAATGCAGTTCCAGGGTATTTACAGAATACGAGGACCTGCTTCTCTTCGAAAGTGATGTGCAAGGAGAAGCAGCCCTTAGATTTGAAATTTGCAAATACCTCTATTCATCCCGAGGTGTGACCGCAAGTCCAGGCCAGGTTGTTATCGGTGCAGGAACCCAGCAACTCACCTCTCACTTGGCAAGAATACTCACCCTCATGGGAATCGATTTAATATGTACGGAAGACCCGGGCTATACCCCCATTCAGAATATTTTCAGAGATATGGGTTTTGGCATTGCCAAGATTCCCGTGGGAGAACGGGGCATAATGATTGAAAAGCTTCCCGTGAATATTTCAACTGCCGTCTATGTAAGTCCCGCCAACCAATTTCCCACAGGCTCCGTCATGCCCATAGGTTCCCGCTACAATCTTCTGAATTGGGCAAAGGAAAACGGCAGCATAATCCTGGAAGACGACTACGACAGCGAGCTCAGATATTTCGGAAAGCCGGTTCCCGCCCTCCAAGGCTTGGACGAAAACAATTCCACCGTCTATCTGGGTTCCTTCAGCTCTACCCTCTTCCCCGCAATCAAAATCAGCTATATGATCCTCCCTCCCCATATGGCGGAAATCTTTTCTTCCATAAAGGACGATTATACCCAGACCTGCTCCAAAGCGGAGCAGCTGACTCTGGCTCTCTTCATGGAGGACGGTTATTACTACACCAATATAAGGAAGCTGCGTAGCCTCTACTCTCAAAAACTGGAGGCTACAGTTCAGGCCTTCGAGAAATACGGCAGAGACTTTGTTGAGGCCACCAATACCAAGTCGGGAATCAATATAACCCTTGATGTAAGAACAAAGAAGTCCGAGAATCTCCTTTGCCAAGATGGAAAGGATTTGGGTATCCACATAAAACCCACCCAAATGAAGGTGGATAAAGAAAAAAGAAGCCTAAGCTTCTACTTCAATCAGATTCCCTTGGACAGAATAGACTTTCTCATTAAGAACCTGGTGGAAATGTGGAAGAAATAGGCTTAGCAGCCTTCTATGTGGTATAATAAAATGTATTTTTGCGACGAAGATTTACATGCTTATAACCAACCTATTCAAGGCCATCACAGGTGGAAAGGAGGGAAAGGAAGAGAATGAGCAATACGCCCTCAAATACCAACAAAAGAAACCTCAGATCCAAGCGTCTTGCCACCGCAGCTCTTCTGGTTACCCTCGCTTTGATTTTTTCCTATGTGGAGGCACTGATACCCAGTCCCGTGGCTATTCCCGGAGTCAAGCTGGGTCTTGCAAATCTTGTTATTCTGGTTGCCCTCTATCAGCTGGACTTCAGATACGCCTTTGCTATCAGCATTGTGAGAATAATAATCAGCGGATTGCTGTTCAGCGGTGTCTTCGGAATGCTTTATTCCATGGCGGGCGGAATCCTAAGCCTTCTCGTCATGTATTTTCTCAAGAAGACCAACCTCTTCAGCATTATCGGAGTCAGCATGGCGGGAGGAGTCTTCCACAATATAGGGCAAATCCTTGTTGCATCCCTTGTGGTTTCGGATTTAAGGATGTTTCTCTATTTGCCCATTCTCATGTTTTCCGGAATCATTAGCGGAATACTGATTGGCATTTTCACCTACTATATTCTCAAGGCTCTCCCCGGAGACCTTTTGAAACAAAACAGCTAAAAACATCTCAATTGATGGAGGAAAAATGAAAAAAGAAATCATAGCTTTAAGAGAAAAGATGAAGGAAAACTCCCTGGATTGCTATATAGTACCTACAGGAGATTTCCACGGATCGGAATATATAAACGATTATTTTAAGACCCGCACCTTCCTCTCCGGTTTTACCGGTTCCGCAGGAACTATGGTGGTCACCATGGATGAGGCCAGACTCTGGGTCGATAGTCGCTATTATCTCCAGGGAGAAATGCAGCTTGAGGGCTCCGGCATTATTTTGATGAAGGACGGTCTTGATGATGTAATCGATCTGGAGGACTATCTTAAAGAAGTTCTCTCCCCCGGCAAGGTATTGGGCTTTGACGGAAGAGTGGTAACTGGAAGACTTGGACAGCTCTGGGCAGATATATCAAAGGAAGCGGGAGCAGAGACCAATCCTCATCTGGATTTGGTGGGCCAGATTTGGGATGACCGCCCCGCCCTCCAAGGAAAAGAGATTTGGGCCTTAGACTATACCAAGGAATTCAGCACCGAAGAAGACCCCCTCTACCCTCTTAATATAAAGAGAGTCAGAGAGGCCATGGCAAAGGAAGGCGCGGACTACTATTTGGTAGCCGACCTTATGGAAAACGCCTATCTATACGGTCTTAGGGGAAATGACGTGGATGATACCCCCGTATTCTTCTCCTATTCTTTAATCGGTCCGGAGGATACCACACTCTATATCTTTAGAGATGATGCTCCAATCCCGGAAGGTGTTAAGGTTAAGAATTATTTTGATGTGGAAGAGGATCTTAAGGCTCTCCCCAATGGATTAAAAATTCTCATGGATCCTTCCACGGTGTCCTATGGCCTTATTAAATCCATCCCCCAGGGAGTGGAGACTCTGTTAATAGCCTCACCTCTTTCCATGATGAAGGCCATTAAGTCCCCTGTGGAAATCAATTCAACGGAAAAACTGGCACATGTTTATGACGGCATTGCCATGGCTGAATTCATCTATTGGATGAAGGAAGAAATGAAATCCACCATAGCCTCAGGGGCCTCCCAATCCTCACATACGGAGATATCCGCCTCAAACTATCTGGCGGCAAGAAGAGAGTCAAAACCGGGCTATATAGAGCCTTCCTTCGCAACCATTGCAGGTTACGGCCCCCACGGCGCCATAGTTCACTACAAGGCTACCCCGGAGAGTGATATTCATCTTGAGCCCAAGGGCTTCTTCCTGGTGGATTCCGGCGGACAGTATTTAACGGGAACCACGGATATTACAAGAACTATCGCAATGGGGCCTCTTACGGAGGAAATGAAGCTGGTTTATACAGCGATTCTTAAGGCTCATATTACCATGGCAACCGCAACCTTCCCTGCAGGAACTACGGGAAGCCAGCTTGATACCATGGTAAGAGATGCTCTGGGCGCCTACGGCTATCAATACGGTCACGGCACAGGCCACGGGGTAGGTTTTGTTCTGGGTGTTCACGAAGGACCTCAGAGCGTTAGCACCAAAGGCACTACCGTTCCAATCCTTCCCGGAATGGTTATGAGCAACGAGCCGGGCTATTATATAGAAGACGGTTTCGGAGCAAGAATAGAGAATCTCATCTACTGCGTGGATGAGGGAGACTGCTATTCATTCAGAAATCTAACCCTTTGTCCCTACGAAAAAGAGGCCATCATCAAAGATGAATTGACCCCTGAAGAGATCGCCTATGTGGACAGCTATCACGCCAAGGTTTATGAAACCATTGCCCCCTATTTGGATGAGGAAGTCCGCAGCTGGCTGGAAAAGGAATGCTCACCGCTATAGACTATCAATCAATTCATCAATCCACCAATCCGCACAATACCATATAATCAAAAACAAAAGCGCATCTCCTATGAGATGCGCTTTTTCAAAAGGTTTCGTATGATTATTCTCATGCCACAGGCTGAGCTTCGGCAGGCTTTGCTGCATCCTGCTTAGCCTTGTTTATAAGTCTCAGATTGCGGATTGCACCGGTAGGGCAAGCCTTGGCACACATTCCGCAGTTCTTGCACTTCTCGGGATCGATAGTTGCAAGATTATCTTCAACGTGAACTGCGTCGAATTTACAAACTCCCTCGCACTTCTTGCATCCGATACATCCAACCTCACAAGCCTTCCTGGCGTCAGCACCCTTGGCTTTGCTGCTGCAGAAACAGATAACCTGATTCTTCTCGGGCTGAATCTTGATGAGATTCTTGGGACAAGCCTTGGCGCAAGCGCCACAGGCTACGCAGGCATTTCTGTCAACTCTCGCAACACCGTCAACAACTTTGATGGCATTGAAGTCACAGGCTGCTTCGCAGTCTCCCATTCCCAGACATCCGTACTGGCACTGCTTAACTCCGCCAAATATCTGAGCTGCTGCGGCACAGGTGCTATAGCCCTGGTACTCTAGCAAGGACTTGGATACTTCGTTGCTGCCGTTACACATTACAACCGCAACCTGCTTTTCTGCGGATCCTGCATCCACGCCCAGGATTCCCGCCAGTTTTTCCGCTACGGAAGGACCACCTACAGGGCATTTGTTGCAGGGTGTTTCCGGATCCTTTGCCAATGCTCCGGCATAGTCATCGCATCCCGCAAATCCGCATCCGCCACAGTTGGCTCCGGGAAGAACTTCTCTTAAGG
>CAJOQI010000014.1 GCA_905236895.1 uncultured Peptostreptococcaceae bacterium
AAGCTCCACTACCTTTGCTTCCACTCTTCTTCCTCTAACGTCAACTTCTACCTCTGTGCCGATTCCGGCATATTCTCTGGGAACCATGGCCATGGCCACCGCCTTGCCCAAGAAGGGGCAATGGGTTCCCGAAGTAGTCATTCCTATTTTCTCTTCTCCCACATATACGTCCTGATGCTCTCTTACGATTCCTCTTCCCGTAACCTCCAGGCCTACGCGGATAATCCGGGGTTCACCCTTTGCTTCAAGGGCCTCTTTTCCTAGGAATTCATCCTTATTCATCTTTACGCCGAAGTCCAGGCCCGCTTCAAGAGGTGTAATTTCGTCGTTCATTTCGTGGCCGTAGAGAGGCATAGCCGCTTCAAGTCTAAGTGTATCTCTTGCACCCAAACCGCAGGGAATCATTCCAAACTCTTCCCCCGCTTCTCTCAGGAGTCCCCAAATCTTCGGGGTTTCCTCTGCGGGCATATAGATTTCGTAGCCCAACTCTCCCGTATATCCGGTTCTGGAAACCAGACAATCCACACCGCCAATATCCACGTGACGCTCAGCGGTATAATATCCCTTGGGGAGATTCTCCTCTGCAACCAGCTTCTTAAGAATATCAGGTGCCTTGGGTCCCTGGAGTGCCACCTGTCCCACGGAATCTGAAATGTCTTCCGCTACGGTTCCCGGTAAGATGTTTGCTTTGATGTGATCAAAGTCCTTATGCCTATTGGCTGCGTTTACCACCAGGAGATAATCCTCCTCGCCGAATTTATAGACCACCAGATCGTCCACGCATCCGCCATTCTCGTTACACATAACGCTATAGCGAACTTTGTTGATGGGCATCTCTGTATAGTCGTTAGTCAGCAGATGGTTCAGGCTGTCCTTGGCGGTAGGTCCCGTCAGAGTGATCTCTCCCATATGGGAAACATCAAAGAGTCCCGCCGTCGTTCTTACGGCCATATGCTCCTTGATTACTCCCGTCTCATACTGAACCGGGAGAAGATATCCTGCAAAGGGAACAATCTTTCCTCCCTCCTCCACATGGACGTCGTAAAGTGGGGTTTTTAATTCCATTTCTTCCTCCTAAGCTTTAGATATAAAAAAGGGCAGTGTGGTATCCCAACTGCCCCTGTATCTGACCTGAAAGATTCTCCGCCGATTAAGCGGATTGCTTCTTTGGTGCGAATCTCTTCGCTCTCCAGAGTGTCGTCAGAAACCGGTCCTTTTGCCTGAGAGTTTTTGCTGCCCCTTCGGCGCCGCTTCCAAGGTTTTTATAGCCTCTCCGCGGTCTCTCCCGATTCCGTCTTCCGACCTAAATCTCTATTCTTTTTTCGAGTCAATTATATTATTTTCGCCGCCTTCAAGTCAACCGATTTCGGCGGATTTTTCCCTAATTTTCGCGGTCCGTTAAACCTCTTTTTAGTTCTATAGTTGCTTTTCGTAAATGCCGTTTACTTGGCTGAATCCCATCTTGTTAAGATAGGCCATATGGTGCTCCGTAGGACCTGAATAGGTAAGTTTTTTGATGCCCTCTTCCTTCAGTTTTCCCATGAGGAATGTGCCCAGAGAAAAGTCCCTGTATTCCGGGAAAGAATAGTCCAGGACCAATTCCATAACCCCGGGTTCTTTGTCCTTTCCAAGAGCCACACCTGCCGGCGCACCCTCACAAGTTACCAAATAACATCTGTCAATCTTGTCCTCTGCCAGATGGGAGTCAAGGTGGATTCCGGGGAAGCAAGCTTTGATGTCCTCGTACTGACGACCAAGGACATACTGAAGATAGAGGTCATTCTTTTCCACCTTTACCAGATCGTATACCTTGCTGGTATGTCTCATTTTCCAGAGAAAACGAAGGTTGATTATAACCAGGCAGAAATTCATGATTGCCGTTGGATAGGAATGGATGATGAGGGCGTAGATCATAAAGATAAAGCTTCCTATGGTATTCACGATTCTCAGTTTGAAAACCGAGGCCATAAGGAAGGACACCAGCACCAGAGCCGATCCCACGTATCCTACTATTTCAATTATGGTTTGAGTGTTCATTATTTATTTCCTCCCTCTTCAGTTGAAGTATTTAATCCCGGATGTTTTACCACCGCTTTGTTTTTCCACTTCCCTCTCTTAAAGAAGATGAAGGTAAGCAGTGCTCCAAGAATCCAGTTGCAGAGCAAGGCAGTGGAAATCATATAGAAATTACCCTGTGGAAGGGCTGCGGTCTTTGTAAGATGGACCAGAAGATAAGCCATTGGGACTCTGAAGATTACATTGGTTCCCATGCTTATCCACATTGGAGTTGTGGTATCCCCCGCCCCTCTCATGGTTCCCTGGAGACATTGAGAAACTTCCACAACTATATATCCCACCAGGAGAATCAGCATTACGTGATAGCTTATTTCAATCAGCTCCTGGGTCTTGGTGAAGATTCCCATGAGCCCTTTTCCGAAGAGAACTATTAGAACCGACAGCACGGCGCTGGTTCCCATGGCAAAGACAGTTCCCTTCCTTGCCCCCTCCAAAACTCTATCCATGCGACCTGCCCCGATATTCTGTCCGGAGTAAGTGGTCATGGCAGTACCAAAGGTCATGGCCGGCAGCATTACGAATCCGTCTACCCTCATTACGATTACGTTGGCCGCAATATACATGGCACCAAAGGTATTGGTGAGGGACTGGGTAACCAGAATTGACAGAGAGAAGATTCCCTGGGTTATTCCCGATGGCAATCCCAGCTTGATGAGATTGCCTGAGTATTCTTTGTTGAATTTTAAGTACTTCTTGTGGAAGTCGAAGATGTGATTCATCCTCATCAACTTTCTCATGGTGAGAACGGCGGATATGAATTGAGCAATTATGGTAGCAAGAGCCACTCCCGCAACTCCCATATTGAAATAGGCAACAAAGGTAATGTCCAGAACGATATTGATTAGGGTTGCAATCACCAAATAAACCAAGGCAGAGAAGGAATCTCCCAGGCCTCTTAATACTCCGCCCAAAATATTGTAATATCCCATTCCCGCAAAACCCAGGAAGAGGATTCGAATATATGAAACACTCCAATCAAGGATTTCCGTGGGTACCCGCATCAAAGTAAGGACGGGCCTTGCCATAAGGGATCCCACCACCATAATAAAGGCAGAGGCTATGGCAGTTAGAACGATACAGCTTCCTATGGACTTAGAAAGTTCTTCCCTCTTTCTTGCACCAAAATACTGAGAAACCATAACGCTGTCTCCAAC
>CAJOQI010000015.1 GCA_905236895.1 uncultured Peptostreptococcaceae bacterium
CCCTTTCCGAAGGCTATCTGGGAGTTAGCGACTCCCCCCTCACCTTCATCATTCCCGTTTACGAAGACATGCCGGAAACTCCGGTGCCTGAACCTTTCATTCCCGAGGAACCTGAAGAGGAAGAAACGCAAGATGATTCCGAAAGCAAGCCTAAGAATCAAAAGCCAAGCAGCAGCACTTATAATCTGGGCGACCTGATTACCTTTGTTCTTCCGGGAACAACCTATGGTGATTTTGTTTCCAAGATAGATGTTCACGGATCGATCCTCCTCCTAACCAATTCCAAGGGAGAAGAAGTAAAGGATGGCAATATGGCAACGGGCATGGTCATGAAGGTTCTGGAAGAAGGAGGTAATGAAATCTACTCAGGAACCATAGTGGTCAAGGGCGACAATAACGGAGACGGTAGAGTAAACTCCGCAGACGCCTTAAGAGTTCAGCGCTACTCCGTAAAGACTCTGGACTTTACCGACGCACAGATATCCGCCAGCGATCTTAACGAAGATGGCAGAAGGAATTCCGCAGACGCCCTTCTGATGCAGAGGTATTCAGTTGGAACTTATACCATTAAATAGATAAACAAAGGAAACTGCTAATTATACAATAGGGGTAAAAAATGAAAAGAGAAAACATTATTAAAATCATGGCAATCATTGCCGCCTTCCTGATTGGAACCTGCCTCAACACTTCTTCCGTAAGAGCTGAGTCTTCCCTCTCCATCAGTGATGGCAATCCGGAAGTTGGGGATTCATTTACTGCTACGGTTTATTATTCCGGAACGGAATTCGGATCCACGGATGGCATTCTATCCTACGATCCTTCCATTCTTGAATTCACCGGTTGCTCTACCGAATACGGTGGCGGTGGCGGAGAAATTCGCTACTCCTACTATCAGACCTCCGGGGAGGAATCCATGGCCGTATCCTTCTATTTCACCGTAATCAGTACCGGAGACGGATATATTTCAGCCAGCGCCGATTCCTATGATGTAGACGGAAACTATTATAACGCCGAATCCGCCGGTGCCTCCTTCTCCGTATACAGCGGCCCACCGGAGCCTGCCGAGGAAGAGCCCACGGAAGAAGAATCCTCCGAGGAGGAAACAAAGGAAGAAAAATCCTCGGAATCCGAATCTGAATCCGAAGGAGAAAAACAGGAAGAAACAGAAGAAGAAAAGGAAGAGGAGAAAGAAGAGGAAAAGACTGAAGAAGAGGAAGAAAAGACTGAAGAAGAGAAATCCGAAGAAGAAAAAGAAGAAACTCCTGCAGAGAAAGAACCCCTCTTTCTTGAAATCGACGGAATTGATTATACAGTTGAAAACCTCAAGACAGAAGATATCCCCGCAGGCTTTTCCACGGACAAAGCCAAATTGGGAGATACAGAGTTTAAGGCCCTTAGGAGCAAAGACAAGAAAATCGTTCTTTGCTATCTGAAAGAGCTGTGGGCAGAGGAAGAAGAAAGCCCCTCCTTCTATGTCTTTAACGAAGAAGAAGGAACCATTTCCCCTGCTTCCTTTATGGAGGTGGAAGGCAAGAAATATCTGGAGCTATCCTCTGATGCCCAGCGTCTCTATGGAGCAGATGGCTATTACTATTACCACGATAGTACCGGCAAGGCTGTTCCCGAGGACAATAGCCTTCTAATCCAGGCCGCAAAGGAAGAAGCGGTAAAGGCATATCAGGCAGATCAGGCAAAGGCCGAAGCTGAAAAAGCCGCAACGAAAGCAGAGACAAACCAAGAGAAAGAAACAAAGAGCCTAAATCGCTCTCCCCTGGTTCTGGGACTTCTTGGACTTGCGATCCTTCTTCTGGCCGCAGTAATAGCCTTCCAGATAAAGATACTTAACGAACGTAAATAAGCTATAATAAAAACGCCCCTTTAAGATTTTGAAGTGAACCCCTTTTGTTAGACAGAATCTGACGAAAGGGGTTTTATTATGTCAAGAAAAAGAAAGTTTTCAGATAAGCCTAGCTGCAATAGAGCACCACTCACCGTCGTATTTAATTTCTTCTATCTTGAATCCCGATTCCTCTATGGCCCTAGCCACCATGTCCTCTTTTTCTGTCAGTATTCCGGAGCTTATATATATTCCTTCAGGCTTAATATATTTCTTTACGGATGGGGTAAGCTTGATAACAAGATTCGAAAGAAGATTTGCAACCACCATATCCGCCCAGGAAATCAGTTCATCATCAAGACCCAAAAGCAGATCTCCTTTAATTGACCCGGCCTTATCTTCCACATGATTCAGTCTGTAATTTTCTTCGGAAACCCTGACAGCCTCTTCATCAATATCTATTCCAAGGATTTCTTCTGCCTCCAGCTTTGCCGCGGCAATGGCAAGAATACCCGAACCCACCCCAACATCGAGTATCTTATCACCGGGCTTAAGATAATCCTCCATATGCTTAAGGGTAAGCGACGTAGTCTCATGGGCCCCTGTGCCGAAGGCCTGCCCCGGATCGATTTCAATCACTATATCCGAAGGCTTAACATCAATTCCATCAAGTTCCTGCCAGGTGGGTTTAACTATGATTCTCTCAGAAACCCTGGTGGGCTTAAAGAATTCCTTCCATTTGTCCTTCCATTCCTCATCGTCCTCATCTTCAATTAGAACTTCCAGGGTTCCCAGGTCAATATCTTCACCAAAGTCTCCCCTATCCCGAGCATCCTCTATTTCACCAATGGCTCTGTAAACTGCAACCTCCGCAGCCTCTTCTCCTCCATCAAGATGTGTATAGACCATAATCTTGGCAGGGCCTTCCTCTGTAGCGGGGATTTGATCAGGATCGTACCACTCCGTAGGTTTAAGGCCCTGAATCATATCCAACACATCCCGCGGATTATCTATCTGAATATCAAGAATCCCTTCGTTAATCAGAGCGCCGGATACTATTTCAATCCCTTCAGGGCTTGTAAATATGCTAATCTTTCTGTACTTCATTTATGACTCCAATAAATAAAACATCCCGTCTTATGATTGTCTTAAATTCTGATGTGGGCATCCATGGCTTCCTTCATTCTATCCAGGGCGGTTTTTAGAACCGATCTTGGGATGGCAAGATTTAGCCTTATATACCCTTGGGCATTTCCAACAAATAGCTTATCTCCACCTTCGATCAAAACTCCCGCTCTTTCCGCAAAGAATTCCGTATGGTCCTTAACATCACCCAAATAGGGGCTTATATCAACCCAGGCAAGATAGGTGGCTCCCGGAATCTTATAATTGCATTCGGGGAAATACTCATCCAAGAACTCCTTCAGAAGTGCAAAATTTCCGTCAAGATATTCTCTAAGTTCTTCAAGCCATGGCTCACCTTTCTCGTAGGCAGCCTGATGGGCCGCAATGGAAAGAGGATTGTTCTGGCCGATCTTATCCCTCGATAAGAACCGCTCCCTCTCCTCTTTGTCTCTTATTATTGCATTGGCATGCTCCAGCCCTGCAATATTAAAAGCTTTGCTGGCAGCCATACAGGTAATAAGTCTTGGATAGTCGGGCATTATCTTGCCAAAAGGAATATGGGTTATTCCTTTTCTTAAAAGGTCGCAGTGAATCTCGTCTGAAATGAGCCACAGGCCATTCTTCTCAACTATTTCTCCCACCTGTTTTAGTTCTTCCTCAGTCCACACCCTTCCCGTTGGATTGTGGGGATTGCAGAAAATGAGAACATTTACCGAAGGATCTGCAGCCTTCTCTTCCAAATCATCAAAATCTATACGGAATTCCCCATCCTCTATAATCATGGGAGATTCCATATGGCCCACACCGTTATATACTGCCGCGCCCTTAAAGGGTCCATATGATGGGGTTAGAAGAAGAACCTTCTCCCCTTCACCAACTATATCTTCAACCAATTGATAGATAATCGGAATTACTCCGTAGGATGTAACCAGCTCCTCATTGGGGAAGTCCCAGTCGTAGCGCTTTCTGCACCATCCCCTGAGGGCGTTGTAATATTCATTGGAGAAAAGCTTGGTATAGCCGAAGATTCTTTTGTCGGCCCTTTCTTTGATGGCTTCCACTATTTCCGGAGCTACGGCAAAATCCATATCCGCAACCCACATGCGAATGAATTCCTCGTCCTTTATGGGGAATTTCTTGTCATAGCCTACTCCGAAAATATAGTTTCTCCACCCTTCCACATTCATGGAATTGGTATTTCTTCTATCAACGATTTCATCAAAATCATATCTTCCCATCTTCTTCTCCTTCCATGGCCGGGCTAATATTCTTCTCTGTAATTATAAACCTTTCCTCCCCATAATAAAATCGTTCGGGGAAATCATTAATATGATTTTTCCGAACGATATTTTCATTTCTTATGGATTAGGGATTCTATTTACCGAAAAACTCCTTAAGCTTCTGGGTGAATCCTGTCTTTTTCTGATAACAGCTGGAATCCACCGCTTCCCCCATTTCTTCAATGGCCTTTTTCTGCTTGGCATTAAGTTTGGTGGGCACCTCCAGCTGAACCGTTACATAGAGGTCTCCGTTTCTATTGGATCTAAGCTCTTTAATTCCCTTACCCTTAAGCCTGAAAACCGTATCCGGCTGGGTTCCGGCAGGGATCTTATACTTAATCTTCTCCGACAGTGTGGGTACTACTATCTCGTCTCCCAAGGCAGCCTGGTTAAAGGTGATTGGAATCTCCAGATATAGGTTGGAACCCTGACGCTGGAAAATCTTATGGGGCTTAACCTGCATTACTATATAAAGGTCACCGTCCGGTCCACCGTTCTTTCCCGGCTCTCCCTGGTTCCTGATGGGAATAACGGAACCCGTATCAACCCCTGCAGG
>CAJOQI010000016.1 GCA_905236895.1 uncultured Peptostreptococcaceae bacterium
AATAGCAAGGAGCCGGGGCCGAGAGAAATAGAAGACCTGGGAATAACCGTGGTCTTTACGGGAGAAAATGAAACGGCGGATACCTACATAGAAAGGGAAGCCTTTAGGCTGGGGAAGAAGAAGCGCCTTAGGGTAGCTACCTCAGACAGATTGGAACAGATGAATGTCTTTGCTTCCGGGGCTTTGAGAATTTCGGCCTTGGAATTAAAGGCTTTGATAGAATACACATCAAAGGAGATAAGAGAGAAACTTAATGGATAGATATTATCTCTGCATCGATTTGAAATCCTTTTACGCTTCGGTTGAATGTGTGGAGAGAGGACTTGATTCTCTAACCGCAAATCTTGTGGTGGCAGATCCGGAGAGAAGCGACAAGACCATCTGCCTTGCGGTTTCACCCCATATGAAGGAATTGGGAGTGAAGAATCGCTGCAGGGTTTTTGAGATACCAAAAACAATAGACTATGTAATGGCTCCCCCAAGGATGCAGAAATATATAGACTATGCTGCAAAGATTTACGAAATCTATCTTGGTTTTATGGCAAAGGAGGATATCTATGTATATTCCATAGATGAGGTATTTATGGATATTACTCCCTATATGCCGATCTATAATAAGACTCCCAGGGAAATGGCCATAATGCTTATGGAGGCGGTGCTTCAGGGCACGGGAATAAGGGCTACTGCGGGAATAGGAACCAATCTCTATCTTGCGAAGATCGCTCTTGATATTACCGCAAAGCATTCGCCGGATTTCATAGGCTATCTTGACGAAGAGACCTTCAAAAATGAGCTTTGGGAACATCAGCCTCTTACGGACTTCTGGAGGATAGGAAGAGGTATAACCAACCGTCTTTCGGAGCTGGGAATCTATAATATGAAGCAGCTTGCTCATTTTGATGAGGATGCCCTGTACAGAAAGTTCGGAATCGACGCGGAACTTATGATAGATCACGCCTGGGGGAGAGAGCCTGTTACCATGGCGGATATAAAAAACTATAAGAGCAAGACCAAAAGCCTAACCAGCGGTCAGGTTTTGATGCGTGACTATGAGTACGGGGAGGCAAGAACCATACTTAGGGAAATGGTGGATAAGCTGGCGCTTGATCTTACGGCTAAGGGGCTGGTATGTAGCTCCATATCATTTCAGATCAGGTATTCCAATAAGTCCGGCTTGGAACCGGCCCATGGAAGCGCAGGCTTTGATAAGCCAACCAATTCGGAAACAATTATGGCTGAAAGGTTGATGCCCGTATTTGATGAGGTTATGAATAAAGAAGCCTTGGTAAGGGGGTTTATAGTAAGCTGCAATAATGTTCTTCCCGACGAAGAGGATATGCAGATGAGTTTCTTTGATATGGAAGTGGACGAGGTAAGCAGCCAGGATAAAAAGCTTCAAACTGCCATGCTGGATATTAAAGAGAAATTTGGAAAGAATGCCATCTTTAAGAGCATGGATTTGGAGGAGGCTGCAACTACCCTTGAAAGAAATAAACAGATAGGAGGGCATAAAAGTGGAGAGGAATAAGATGCCTATGTCCCAGCGAGCCAAACAGTTTCTGCCCTTCGCAGCTGTAGTTGGTTTGGAAGAAGCCTTAAGGCGAGTGGAAGAGAAAGTGGATAATAAAAAAGAGGTGGAGAGAATCCCCGACGAAGAAGAAATGAACAGGGAGAGCATCGATTAGGATGCTCTTGCCATATAAGGAGAAGGATAGTAGAATATCTTAGATATAGATTTTGCCTATATATTAAGGAGTTAATTATGAAGCGTTTTTCAAGAACGGAAATGCTTCTCGGCAAGGAAAAAATGGAAAGGATTATGAATTCCGCAGTTCTGATTTTTGGAATTGGCGGAGTTGGAGGTCATACCATGGAGGCCCTTGCAAGAAGCGGAATAGGTAAGCTTGGAATAGTTGATAAGGATAGAGTTGACGAGACCAATCTTAATCGCCAGATAATCGCTACAGAGCATACTATTGGGGAGCTCAAGGTTGATGCGGCAGAGAAGAGACTTCTATCCATCAATCCAAATCTTCGAATAAAGAAATACCCAATATTCTATCTGCCGGAAACTGAGGATGAAATTGATTTCAGGGAATACGATTATATAGTTGATGCGGTGGATACGGTAAAGGCCAAACTCCTTATTATAGAAAAAGCTACAACGCTTGGAATACCTGTGATTTCAGCCATGGGCTGCGGAAATAGAATGGACCCCGGTAAGCTGGTAATTACGGATATTGGCAAGACGGAAATGGATCCTTTGGCCAAGGTTATGAGAAAGGAACTTAAGGCCAGGGGCATAAAGAAGGTCCCCGTGGTTTATTCTACGGAAGCACCTCTTAAGCCAATTGAAGGAGGAGAGGAACTTCCTCCGGGGAAGAAGAGCATTCCCGGGTCCACAGCCTTTGTTCCCGCAAGCTGCGGACTATTAATAGCATCAAAGATTATTGGGGATTTAACGGAGGAAAAATAATGACTTTAACTCAATTAAAATATGCCATTGCCATAGCTGAATGCGGCAGTATGAACAAAGCAGCGGAGCTTCTCTATGTGGCTCAGCCATCCCTTACGGGAGCGGTAAAGGAATTGGAAAAGGAATTGGGCTTTACCGTTTTCAACAGAAGCGGAAGAGGAGTGTCTTTGACCGCAGACGGTGCGGAGTTTATTCCCTATGCCAGAGATGTGGTTAGCAGATATGAAATACTGCTGGAAAGATTCGGGGAAGAAGGAATCAGAAAGAAGAAATTCGGCGTTTCCACCCAGCATTACTCCTTTGCCGTAAAGGCCTTTGTTGAGATGGTAAAGACCTTTGATATATCCGAATACGAATTCGCCATTAGAGAGACTATGACCAAGTCCGTAATAAGCGATGTATCACTTATGCGTAGCGAAATAGGTATTCTCTATTTAAGCGATTTTAATAGGCGTGCCATTATTAAGCTGCTTAATTCAGCTAATTTGGAATTCCATCATCTCATAGACTGTGATGTATCCGTTTATCTATGGAGGGGACATCCTTTGGCAAAGAAGAAATACATCACCGAAGAAGACCTGGCACCATATCCTTGTCTCTCCTTTGAGCAGGGGGATACCAGCTCCTTCTATTTTGCCGAAGAGATTCTCCCCACAAACAATTATCCAAGGCTGATCAAAGCCAACGACAGAGCCACCATGCTGAACCTGATGATAGGACTTCTTGGATATACCCTTTGTTCCGGCATAGTTTATGATGAACTGAACGGAGACGATTATTTGGCCGTTCCATATAAGATGGAAGAAGACAATAATCAAGGTGTTATGGAAATCGGTTATATCTGCCAAAAAGGCAGAAAAATCAGCAAAACCGGTGAGCTCTATCTGGAGGAATTGAAGAAGCATCTGGGCATTAAATAAAGGTGCTTTTCGTTGATTGAAGGGTGTAGTGGTGATATACTTTATCGGGTAGAAAATGGATATAAAAAACGAGGAATTATTAGGAAAAATAGGGATTTCCGACGAAATGCTCCTTATATGTGCCAATCATTCTTGCCTATCCTGTAAAGGTGTAAAGGCCATGGGTGATGTGATGAATATGGCCATCAGTATCCCCGGGCTTGAGATTACCGCCGGAAGGGGAATAAGGCTTTCAAGGCAGGACAAGAAAATCACTTTGGAGGTTTTTGTAATTGTTGAATACGGTACACAGATACCAACCCTTGCCTGGGAGCTTCAGAGGAAGATTATGGATGATTTGGAGATTATCACCGATTCGGAAATAACGGAGATAAATATCCATGTACAGGGCGTAGCCTACGGAGATTAGGAATGACGAGAAGAGAAGCGAGAGAATATATGATGATTACCTGCTACCAAATGGATCTGGTAGGGGGTTTTGATGTGGATAGACATGATGAATTTTTTAAGGATGTGGATATGGGTAAACAGAACAATTATCTTGAGATATTGTTCTCCCTCATTTGCAACAAAATCGAAGAAATCGATAAGGCTATTCAGGATCATTCGGAAAAATGGGATTTAAGCAGAATCCCCAAAACGGATTTGGCCGCCTTAAGGGTTGGAGTTGCGGAGCTTCTTTTCATAGAAGATGTGCCTGACAATGTGGCTGTGAATGAGGCGGTGGAATTAACAAAGAACTATGGAGAGGAGAATTCCTCAGCATATGTAAACGGCATACTTGGAGCGATTCTCAAGGAGAAACAGGAAAAGAATGAAGGCTAAGCCATATTCTCTGGGAATAGATACCAGTAATTACAAGACCTCCGTAGCAATAGTAAGTGAGGATGAAATAATATATGATGGCAGAATTCTGCTGGAGGTAAAGGAAGGAGAGAGGGGTCTAAGACAGCAAGAGGCCCTTTTTCAGCATATAAACAATCTCCCCATACTCATTAAAGAAGCTTTTTCCCATATTGGAAGTGAAAACCCTATTGAATCGATTTCCGCCTCCAATAAGCCCAGAAATGTGGAAGGCTCCTATATGCCTTGCTTCAATGGGGGCGTTAACGCTGCAACTATTATTGGAACTACCCTTGGAATTGAGCCAAAGTTTTTCTCACACCAGGAAGGACATATAGAGGCAGCAAAATGGTTTACTCCCTTTAAGGATAAGGAAAGGTTCATCGCCTTTCATTTTTCCGGAGGAACCACGGAGAGCTTGCTCTTCCATAGAGGAGAAATTAGTATTTTAGGAGGAACAAAGGATATTTCCTTTGGTCAGGTGCTGGATAGAGTGGGCGTTGCTCTTGGAATGGCCTTTCCCGCAGGAGAGGAGCTGGATAGTCTGGCTTTGTCTTCCGAAAAAGGCGAATATAAACTGCCCAAGATAAAGGCGGAGGGTGGATATATCAATCTCTCCGGTTTGGAAACCCATCTTATAAGGCTTATAGAAGAAAAGGGGGGTTCCAATATGCCTAAGGAGGAAGTGGGAAAACTATCCCTTGATATATTTCAGGTATTTTCCAAGGCTATTGGGGAGATTATGGATGCTTCAAAAGAAAAGACCGGAATCAATGAATTCTTGTTTTCCGGGGGAGTTTCTTCCAGCGAAACTCTGAGGAATATGATTAATGAAGAGAGAAAAGATAAAGGGGAAATAATCATTTTCTCCGAGCCAAAGCTCTCCTCGGACAACGCTGTTGGAATAGCATATTTGGGAGGTAAGGAATTATGGCGATAATGCCCATTTCCGTATCCACGTTAAATGAATATATAGATCATCATTTGAAGGATGACCGTACCTTAAGGAATGTATTGGTAAAGGGAGAGATTACCGGTTTTTCACCTTATGGTAACGGTAATATTTATTTTGATCTTACCGACGGAATCTGCTCCATAAACTGCGTTATATGGTCCTCTGTTGAGTCCAAGATAAAGAAACTGTTAAAGGATGGAGACGAAGTATTGGCCGAGGGAAGGATAGGCTTTTATAAGGAAAGAGGAAGAATACAGTTTTCCATAAATACTATTGAGATTGCAGGTGAAGGAGAGGGAGCCTTAGCTTTCGAGAGACTTAAGGAAAAACTAAATAAGGAGGGGCTCTTTGATCAGAAATACAAGAAACCCCTTCCGGAGCATCCAGGACTGATCGGTATAGTTACCTCCGGAAGCGGTGCCGCCGTTGAAGATATAGTTAAGACCCTGAAGAGCAGAACCTGCCTCACGGACGCCATAATCTTTCCCGTCTTGGTTCAGGGATCCTCTGCGGCAGGGGATATGATAAGAATGTTGAACTTCCTAAATGATAATCTTTCGGATAAACTGGATCTTATCATCTTGGGAAGAGGAGGAGGATCTGCGGAGGATCTTTCGGCATTTAATGACGAGGGTCTTGCCAGAGCCATTTTTAACTGTAAGATTCCTATAATCTCCGCAGTTGGACACGAAGTGGATTTCTCGATTTCCGACTTTGTTGCGGATGCAAGGGCGGCAACTCCAACGGCAGCAGCACAGATGGCTGTTCAGGATGACAAGGAGCTTATGAGAAAGGCAAAGAACGCCGCCGATACCATAGCCGCAGCTCTTTCAAACAAGCTTATATACGACGACCTCTATATTGAAAGAATGAAGGATCAGATTCATTCCAATATGCTGTCCTTCTTAAGTGGACAGGAGGCAGAGATAGAAAAGGCCATGCTGAGGCTGAAACAGGGGGATGTGAGAGGTCTATTGAAAGAAGGATATGCCCTTATAAGCGATTCCAAAGGAAAGATTATAAGGGAAGCCGCTTTGATGAAGAAGAACAAGGATTATCGCATAACCTTTGCAGACGGTTATGCGGATGTGGAAACAAAGGACATAGTTACGGGAGATAATAATGGGAAAGAATAATATCGGGAAATACGAAGAAGCTCTTAAGGGTCTTTTGGAGATGGCGGAAAAGATTAAGAATAAGGACCTTAGTCTGGAGGAAACCATCAAATGCTATGAAGAAGGAATGAAGCGCTATGAAGAGTGCAAGAAAATAATTGAAGAAGCAAAGCAGAGCATTAGCCGCTTTGAAGGTGAATTGGAATAATGAAGGAATATAAGAAATATAAGGAATTAATCGACAGCCATATTCTTGACTATCTTCCCAAGGTAGAAGATGAGGCCAAGACCCTTTCCCAATCCATGGAATATTCTTTGCTTGCAGGAGGAAAGAGGCTTAGGCCGGTGCTCCTCCTTGCTGCCTGCGAATTTACGGGAGGAGATATTCAGGATGCTCTTCCTTATGCCCTGGGTTTGGAGTTTATTCATACCTATTCTTTGATTCATGACGATCTTCCTGCCATGGATAACGACGATCTTAGAAGGGGAAAACCCACCAATCATAAGGTTTATGGGGATGCCATGGCTATCCTTGCAGGGGATGGACTTCTTAATTCCGCTTACGAAATCATGTCAAGAGATATGCTTTTATATTTGGATAAGCCTGAGGAACTTGGCAAGAGAATAAATGCTGTTTATTCCTTGGCAAAGGCTGCGGGAGTGAGAGGTATGGTGGCAGGTCAGGTGGCTGATCTGGAAAGCGAGGGGAAAGAAGGGGATATGGATATGCTTCGTTTTATTCACATTAATAAAACCACCATGCTGATTCAAGGTTCACTTATTGCCGGAGGATATATTGGTGGCGGAAACCCGGAGATGATTGAGGACTTGGCCGCATACGGTGAATATCTTGGTTTGGGATTCCAGATGGCAGACGATATTCTGGATGTGGTTGGAAGCAGCAAAGAATTGGGTAAGAATACAGGTGCCGATAAGGACCTGAATAAGATGACCTATATTGAGCTTCAGGGTTTGGAGAAGGCAAAGGAAATGCTTCATACCTATACGGAAGAGGGAATAAGCCATCTTGAGAAATACGGAGAGGCAGGGGAATTCTTTATAAACCTTGCTCGAGAAATGGAAAACAGAACCTATTAGAGAGGATATTATAGAAATGACTACCGGCTTGAAGCAGCTAAAAAACATGAATTATAAGCAGCTGGACAATTTGGCTGAAGCTATTAGATGGGAGCTTGTGGACAGTGTTTCCAAAACAGGAGGACATCTTTCTTCCAATCTTGGAATTGTGGAATTGACAATCGGCCTCCACAGGGTTTTTGATTCCCCAAAGGACAGAATTCTTTGGGATGTGGGACATCAGGCTTATGTTCACAAGATTCTTACGGGAAGGGAAAGCGAAATCCATACCTTGAGACAGCTTGACGGTATTTCCGGCTTCCCAAAGAGAAGAGAGAGCCCGCATGATACCTATGATGCAGGCCATTCAAGCACTTCAATAGGTGCCGCTCTTGGCATGGCCGCAGCAAGAGATCTTAAAGGTGAAAATAAGAATATTATTGCCGTTATTGGAGATGGCTCCCTTACAGGTGGCCCCGCATTTGAGGCATTGAACAATGTGGAGAATCTTGGAACAAAGGTGATAATCGTTCTTAACGATAACGGAATGTCCATATCCAGAAACATAGGAGGGCTATCTGAACACCTTGGTAAGCTTAGAACTTCAAGCGGTTATATTACCGCAAAGAGACGGGTTAGAAAGGCTGTTCAGAAGGTTCCCGGTGTGGGAGATAAACTGACAGAAGCCATTATCAACGCAAAGGACAGAGTGAAATACGCTTTGCTAAGTGGCGGAGTGGTATTCGAGGAACTGGGATTAACCTATTTGGGTCCTGTTGACGGTCATAATATTAAGGACGTGGTTTCCATTTTGGAGCAGGCCAAGAATGCAAGAGGCTCCGTACTGGTTCACGTCATTACCCAAAAGGGCAAGGGTTATGGCCCTGCGGAAGATAATCCGGATCTCTTCCACGGCATTGGACCCTTTGATAAGGAGACAGGTATTCCTTTTGGGGGAACAAAAGAAACCTATTCGGATGTTTTCGGTAATAAACTCCTTGAAATGGCAGAGGAGCATGAGGAGATTATTGGAATAACAGCAGCCATGATGGATGGCACGGGACTTAAGGAGTGCAAGGAAAGATTCCCCAAGCGGATTTTCGATGCGGGAATTGCTGAGGCCCATAGCATTATCTTTGCTGCGGGGGCAGCCTTGGAGGGCATGAGGCCGGTAGTGGTAATATATTCATCCTTCCTTCAGAGAGCTTATGACGAATTAATGGAGGATGTTTGTCTTCAGAATCTTCCCGTAATTATTGGAATTGATAGGGCAGGAGTTGTGGGACAGGACGGTGAAACCCATCAAGGAATATTCGATCTGTCATATCTTCTTCCCATGCCAAATATGACTGTTTTAGCTCCTGCAGACGGAGAAGAATTAAGAGAGGCCATGGACTATGCTTATTCTCTTGAGGGGCCTGTGGCTATTAGATATCCAAGGGGAAAGGCGGATTTATCCATAAGGAAAGAAGCCTTTGCAGGTAAGAATATAAGAATAAGAGAGGGTAAGGATGTGGAGATTCTTGCTCTTGGAACCATACTGGGTAGAGCAGTAGAAGCAGCGGTTATATTAAAAACAAAGGGAATAGATGCCGGCATTGTCAATGTGGCCATGGTTAAACCCTTTGATGAAAAAGTGGTTAATACCAAGTCAAAGCTTATAGTTACGGTGGAAGACAATGTGGAAGCCGGAGGCTTTGGCGAAATGATAACCTGCCTCTACCCGGATAAGAAGGTTCTTAGAATTGCTTGGCCTGATAAGTTTATTGAACAGGGTAAGACTGAAGAATTATTCCAAAGATATAAAATGGATGTTAGAGGTATAGCCGAAAGGATAGAGAAAGAAATTGAAGGAAAGGCTTGATATACTTCTTGTAAAAAAAGGATTCTTTGATTCCAGAGAAAAAGCCAAGGCCGCCATTATGGAGGGCCTGGTTTTTGTTGACGGAAGAATAAGCGATAAGCCTGGAATGCCCATAAAGGAAGAGGCGGAAATAAGCCTGAAGGAAGACCCTTGCCCCTATGTGAGCCGTGGAGGGCTGAAATTAGAGAAGGCCATAAATGAGTTTTCCTTGGATTTGGAAGGGGCAATTTCAATGGATATAGGAGCTTCAACCGGTGGTTTTACCGACTGCATGATTAAAAATGGAGCAACCAAGGTTTATGCCGTGGATGTGGGCTATGGACAGTTGGCCTGGAGCTTGAGAAATGATTCAAGAGTAATAAATATCGAAAGATGCAATTTCAGATATTTTGATATGGATCAGGTGGAAGAGAAATTGGATTTTATAAGTATAGATGTTTCTTTCATTTCTCTGGAACTTATTCTACCAAATGCCGCCGCTTTGCTTAAGGACGGAGGAAGAATCGTATGCCTTGTTAAGCCCCAATTTGAGGCAGGGAGAGAGCAGGTAGGAAAGAAGGGAATCGTTCGAGATGAAAAGGTTCATATTCAGGTTATTAATAAAGTGATTGAAGCAGGTATGTCTCTCGGTTTAATTCCCGAAGCCCTTAGTTTTTCACCCATTACCGGGGCTAAAGGCAATATAGAAT
>CAJOQI010000017.1 GCA_905236895.1 uncultured Peptostreptococcaceae bacterium
GTACCCTCAATATGGTCTTCCATGACAAATCTCAGTTCATAATCCCCCAGCTTTTGTCCCTGTTCCTGGCTAACAACGGTGAATTTCATAATTCCTCCTAGGTTCTAACTATTTCTTAAGATTGAAAGCATTCTTTCCTGCATAAACCGCGGTGTCAAAAAGATCTTCTTCTATTCTGAGAAGCTGGTTGTATTTGGCGACACGTTCACTTCTTCCGGGGGCACCTGTCTTAATCTGTCCTGTGTTAAGAGCTACAGCCAGGTCAGCGATGGTGGTGTCTTCCGTTTCACCGGAACGGTGGGATACAACTGCGGTGAAGCCAGCTTTGTGAGCCATCTTAATAGCTTCGATGGTTTCGGAAACGCTACCGATCTGGTTCAGCTTAATGAGAATGGAATTTCCGCATCCCATCTTGATACCCTTTGCCAATCTCTCCGTATTGGTAACAAAGAGGTCGTCTCCCACAATCTGAAGTCTGTCTCCCAGTTCGGCGGTCATCAGTTTCCAGCCATCCCAATCCTCTTCATCAAGACCGTCTTCGATTGAATAAATAGGATATTTGTCAACCAAGGCTTTCCAGTGAGCAACCAGTTCAACGGATGTGAACTTTTTTCCGCTCTTGGGCTGGATATACTGGCCCTTCTTTTTGCCCTTCCATTCGCTGGCTGCAGCGTCCATGGCAAGAACAAAGTCCTTACCCGGCTTATATCCGCAGGCTTTAATTGCCTTCATAATATAATCAAGGGTTTCCTCGTCGCCGGAAAGATTTGGTGCATATCCACCTTCATCACCAACGCTTGTGGCATATCCCTCTTCCTTCAAAATCTTGCCCAGCTTATGGTATACCTCTGCGCACATGCGGAGACCTTCCTTAAAGCTGGGTGCTCCGATAGGCATAATCATGAACTCCTGGGTATCAACGGTATTGGTTGCGTGAGCTCCGCCGTTAAGGATATTCATCATGGGAACAGGCAGAGTATTTGCTCCTACTCCTCCCAAGAATCTATAGAGCGGAAGCTTAAGGGACTGAGCTGCGGCTCTTGCGCAGGCAATGGAAACAGCCAGAATGGCGTTTGCGCCGAATTTGGATTTATCCTTGGTTCCGTCGGCTCTGATCATGGCTGCGTCGATTGCGTAAATGTCGGATGCGTCCATGCCGTAGAGCAGGTCGTCGATCTGGTTGTTAACAAAGGCAACCGCCTTCTGAACGCCCTTTCCGTCGTAACGCTTTTTGTTCTTGTCTCTCAGTTCCAAAGCTTCGAATTCACCGGTGGACGCTCCGCTGGGAGCCATGCCTCTTCCGACGCTTCCGTCTGCCAGATAAACCTCTGCCTCAACCGTGGGATTGCCGCGAGAGTCCATTACTTCTCTACCGATTACTTGAATTATTTCTAAATAAGCCATAGTTCTACCTCCATTAAAAGCTTATATTAATTATATTGTCCTTTAGGGTCAGGCGCAATTACTATGAATTATCCTTGGCCCAGTAATAATTATAATACAAGAGTCCGATTACCACCACCATGCATCCCACAATCTGGTATTGATTGGGAATCTGGCTTAAGAAGATTGCTCCAAGGATGATGGAAAAGATGGTCTCTCCCGTTTCCCAGGTGGATACATAGAGGGAGTCCACATAGCCAATGCAGAGATTGAATACCGCATGGGCCCCTATCTGACAAAGCAATGTCAAGGCGATCAGCATACCATAGTCCGCAGCCGGATAGCCCAAGACCTTGGTCCCCGTCACTGCGACTCCAATGGCAAAGCATATAAATGTGGTTAGGAAAACCAGAAAGACATAGGTTGTCCCCGGTACTCTTTCCCTCGCCTTCTCTCCCATGAGAAAATACAGTCCCATGAAGACAGCGGAAAGAAATGCCAGCATGTCTCCCTTAAAATTGCTTCCCACCAACTGATGATAATCAAAGCCCGCAACCATGGCGCCTCCCAAAAGAGCCAGCACAATACCCATAACTGCTCTTACGCCCACCTTCTTTTTATAAAAAACCACACTGACAAAAAGCACCACCAGTGGATGAAGCGCTCCGAGGGTTACGGCGCTTGCAATATCCGCTATTTTAACTCCGCTAAACCAAGTAAAGAAATGGGCAAAGAGAAAGACTCCTCCCAGAATGGAGGTAATCAGATCTTTTGAGTCCAAGTCTTTTAGAGTTTCCCTTTGTTTGGTTAAAACCGGAATAGCAAAAAAAGGAAGGGCCATGGCAAGTCTCCAAAAGCCTATTGCCATAGGCGGCGCGGAAATCAGATTGACGAAGATTCCCGAGGAGGAGCTGGCTATAACCGCCAACACCACTATTATCTTTACATATTTTTTGAAAAAAGAATTACTGTTATGCATACTAAAATGATTATATATCCTAAAGGGAGGAAAACAAACCTCTACTTGATACAAGCTCTCCTTTTCCATATAATTTTTGTGTGGAGGATGAGAAAATGAAGTTTTTAATTGTGGACGCATTTGCGGAAGAAACCTTCGGAGGCAATCCTGCGGGAGTAGTAATCATCCCCGAGGGAGGGGATTTCCCTTCCGAAGAAACCATGGTAAAGACCGCGGCGGAGCTGAGGTATTCGGAAACCGCCTTTGTTAAAAAACTGGGGCCCGGGGAGTTCAATCTTAGGTATTTCACACCCACTACAGAGGTTGATCTTTGCGGTCACGCAACGGTGGCCGGCTTCTACGTTTTGATGAAGATGGGATTAATCGGCGAGGGAGATATTTGCGTCAACCATACTATGGCAGGAGACATTCGGGTTGCCGTGGATAATGGCCTTGTTATGATGGATATGGCATCCCCTCAGCTCATCAAAAAAATCGAGGGAATCCTTGAATTGGATCAGCTATATGATGTTATGGGAAGCGAATACGACCAGACTCTTTCTCCCCTTCCTGCAATCGTATCTACCGGCCTTCCGGATATTATGATGCCCGTAAAAACCAAGGCTGAGTTGGATGCCCTTAAGCCGGACATGGCCGCTCTATCCAAATTGTCGGAAAAATATAAGGTTACCGGTGTTCACGCCTTTACCTTGGATGGCGGGATCTTTGCCAGAAACTTCGCCCCTCTCTACGGTATCGACGAAGAGGCGGCTACGGGAACCTCAAACGGGGCTCTCACCTATTATCTATATATCAACAGGGCTATCGAGGCACCAACTCAACTAAGAATAATCCAAGGTGAAGCCATGGGCCGCCCCTCCCTTATAAACACATATATCCTGGAGGACGCCACAAGGGAAACCCCCATCATCAAGGTGGGAGGAAAGGCTGCCATCCTGGCAGAAGGAGAAATCCATATTTAAGCAAACCACTCAAGGAGCTTTAATATGATTAAAGAAAAAGCAATGAAGTATTATTCCGAAGACGACTATAACTGCGCAGAGGCGGTTATCTTAGGTACAAGGGATGCATTAGGCCTACAATTTCCCGAAGAAAGCTTCAAGCTCTTCTCCGGTTTTGGCGGTGGAATGTGCGCAGGAAAAACCTGCGGTGCCATAGCCGCCGCAGTAGCAATCCGAGGCTATCTTTCAGTTGGGGACAAAGCTCACGCCACGGAAGCCTTTAAGGAAACCGTTGCCATCCTTACGGAAAGACTGGAAGAGGCCTTCGGTTCATTAAACTGTGATGACATTCGTCCTCGGATGCACACCGAAGAAGAGGGCTGCCTCCTAACCGTGGAAAAGGTCTGCGAGATTTTGGATCAATTCTACGAAATATAATATTAAAAGCATTGCTTTTAATCAAAATAAAATTTCCCCTTTCTTCAGTCGGTTTCACGCTTGATATAAACTAAAGCCACCAGTTTTAGTTCACAAGCGAGGTAAGCGAATTGGCCAATACTAAGAAGACTTTGAACGAGCTTATCGGCAACAATATAGCCGAAGCCAGACGAATGAGAAATATGACCCAGCAGGCCTTGGCTGAAAAGATAGGCGTCACCAATCAATTTATCTCCGACGCCGAGAGAGGAATTGTAGGCTGTTCCGTGGAAACCATCAGAGGTATATGCTTTGCCTTAAACGTTTCCGCAGACTCCCTCCTCTTCTCCAAACCCTCCGCCAACTATAATGCAGTACTGGGAGAAAAGCTTTCGGACTGGACTCTTGAAGATTTGGATACTCTAAGCCAAATGACCGACCTGGTCATAGAAAGAAGCGCA
>CAJOQI010000018.1 GCA_905236895.1 uncultured Peptostreptococcaceae bacterium
CGGAAGCCCTAAGATATGTGGACTATTATACGGATGAGATGAAGGCGACCCTTCTTCTCCCTGCGGGAGTAACCTCCATGACCAGCATTCTGTATAAGGACGAGGGAGATTTGTTGGAGGGAGCGGAGAATCCGGATCAGGTCTATGTGGAGAAGATTCTTCCGGAGAAGATGAAATACAATATGGAGTATTTGGAGAATATTTCCCTTTGGGAGGATATTAAGACCATACTGGCCACGGTTAAGAGAGTATTGACCTAAGATTTAGGAATAATTCAAACGAGGATAATCTATATGGATACACTTAGAATTCTGATAACAGGAGCAGGAGCGCCGGGATTTCCAAGCATTTTCAACTGCCTTAAGAATAACGGTGAAAGAGAATTATATACGGTGGGAATAGATATGAATCCCATGGCTAATTGCAGAACCATGGTGGATAAATTCTATGTGGTCCCCCCGGCACTTGATCCGGGATTCATCGATGCGGTTCTTGAAATATGCAAGGAAGAAAAAATCCAGGCCCTGATTTCCATAGTAACCCGTGAACTGGAACTTTTTGCCAAGGCAAAGGATTGCTTCGAGGAAATCGGAACCAAGTTGGCCGTAATGGACTATGAACCCCTTCATCTGGCAAACAACAAAGGGCTCCTCCTTAATGCCATGAAGGAGGCAGGAATTCCCACTCCGGAATTTCATGTTGTGGATACACCTGAAACCTTGGAAAAAGCCATATACGACTTAGGTTATCCGGAAAAACCCGTTGTGGTTAAGCCTACCTTCGGTAACGGAAGCAGGGGAACCAGAATAGTGGACGCCACCAAATCCAGATACGATCAATTCTTTAAGGAAAAACCCAATTCCCAATACATCCGAATGGAAGAATTGATGGACATCATCGGCGAAAGAGGAGAGATTCCCGAGATGATGGCAATGGAGTATTTGCCCAATGAGGATGTGTCGGTAGATATTCTGGCAGATCATGGGGAGACCATCTATTGGTCCTGCAGGCAGGGAATTTTGGTGGTAAGCAGCATCATGGTGGTAAGCGCAGTAAAGATCAATACCGAGGCTGTGGAACTGGCCAAGAGAATAACCAAGGAATTCAAGCTGGATGGCAATATGGGATTCGATATGAAGGTGGATATAAACGGAAGGCCACAGCTTATGGAGATTAATCCCAGGCTTCCGGCGGGAGTCGTAAACAGCGTGGCCGCAGGCATCAATTTCCCTTATCTAAGAATCAAGCAGATTCTTGGAGAGGAATTGCCTGAATGCAAGCTGACCGAAGGCATTATGATGCAGCTTAGAAACGAAGAAGTGATCTATAATCCCGACGGCTCACTGGCCGATTGGAAAAGATATTAAAGGGAGGAAAGAGTAATTATGAGCGATAGAATACTGATTTTGGCACCCCATACGGATGATGGTGAATTGGGGTGTGGTGGAACCATCGCCCGTTTTCTTGAGGAGGGAAAGGACCTCTACTATGTTGCTTTTTCCACCTGTAGAAATACGGTAGCCCCCGGCTATCCCGAGGACAGACTGGAGCAGGAACTGAAGATGGCCATGAGAACCTATGGAATAAACGACGACCATCTCTTTATCCTGGACTATCAGGTAAGGGAATTCAATTCCGAAAGGCAGAAAATCCTGGACGATATGATTAGGATTGGAAACCAGCTGGACCCCACCTATGTATTCGCTCCATCCTTAAACGATGTTCACCAGGATCACCACGTAATAGCAGAAGAAGCAATAAGAGCATTTAAGAAGAATACCTTGCTGGCCTACGAGGTTCCATGGAACAATCTCCAATTTAACAACCAAACCTTTATCAAATTGGAGAAAAGACATATCGACAAGAAGATAGAGGCCATTAACTGCTACGAATCACAGAAGAACAGGGCTTACTCCGCACCGGACTTTACCATTGGCCAAGCAAGAACCCACGGAGTTCAGGTTGGCTGCGAGTATGCGGAAGTCTTCGAACTGGTTAGGTGGATTTTCTAATGCTAAAAGTTTGCCATATGACAAGCGCCCACGAAGAGGAGGATATTCGCATATTCCACAAAGAATGTATTGCCCTTACTGAGGCAGGCTATGATGTCTATCTTGTGGAGAGAGGAAAATCCTACGAAAAGAGTGGAGTCCATATTGTTGGTGTGGGAGACCTGCCTACCAGCAGAAAGAAGAGGATGACGGAGGGAGCAAAGCGTGTCTACGAAAAAGCGCTCCAGATAGATGCGGATATCTATCATCTCCACGACCCTGAGCTTCTTCCCTATGGACTGAAACTCAAGAAAAAGGGGAAGAAGGTAATCTTTGACAGTCATGAGCACTATAGGACCCAAATCCTGAACAAAGAGTATCTTCCAAAATGGTGTGTAAAAACCATTTCCGCAGTTTACGGCTCCTACGAAGATCGTGTTCTTGAGAAGATAGACGGGGTGATTTTCCCTTGTCCCATGGACGGAAAATTTCCCCTTAAGGGTAGGCATAAGGCCTATGTGGACAATCTTCCCAAGATGAGCGAACTCTACGATAATTACG
>CAJOQI010000019.1 GCA_905236895.1 uncultured Peptostreptococcaceae bacterium
AGACGGGTTCTATAGTGATCCTTCTGGGCACTAATAAAGACCTGTGTCTTATGCATAAGTCGTCTAAAAGCTTTGCTGTGGATTATTCTGTCTCTGTCTCTCTGAAAGGCTGTACGCATGGTGCATTCATCCTCTTCCATGAGGCGGCCTTTGCTCTCCCTGGCCTTGGTTGCCAAAGGATTTAGGATTTCATATTCTCTTTCTTCAAGATTTATTCTATCCAACATATTAAACTCCTGTGGAGCCGAAACCTCCGGCACCTCTTTCCGTATCGCTTATGGATTCGGAAACTTCAAGATTCGCCCTCACGTATTTGGCGATTACCACCTGGGCTATACGATCTCCGTCTTCAATAACAAAGTCTTCCTGCCCCCAGTTTATAAGAGCAACTTTAATTTCCCCTCTATAGTCGCTGTCTATTGTACCTATGCCGTTAACAAGTCCGATTCCATGCTTAATTGCAAGGCCGGATCTTGCTCTTATCTGTGCTTCATAACCTTGAGGTATTTCCATGTAGATTCCCGTGGAAATAAGGGCTCTTTCTCCGGGCTTAAGGATGATCTTAATATCGTTTAAGTCCGCAGGAAGATCAAAGCCCGCAGACTGCTCCGTTGCATATTGGGGTACTCTGCCCTTTTCGCATATAATCTTAATCCTTACTTCTTCAATCATGGCATAACCTCAAACTACATCAATTCTTCAATGGGAACTATATATTCCTCCACAATAAACTCTTCAGCCTCAGAGAAACCAATATCAATATTCTTGTTTATGAGCTTGCTATAACGATATTCACCCAGGGCTTCCGAAATGCTGGCCTTATAGCTTTCTCCCAGCTGGTGGTCATGGATCAAAGCTTTTTCACCCAGGCTGAACCATTCTCTGAAACGCTCTATCTCCGTCCAAAGCTTTGCTTCCCCATCCTTTTCGCCTTGAAGGGCTGATCCGCATAATGAAAGAAAATATCTCTTCTCCGCATCCAAAATTTGAATCAGCTCATCACTATCTTCGGGAAGATGTTCGATTATGTCATCAAACCATGTCTCAGCCAAATCCGAGAAGAGATCAAAGTCAACTCCTTTTAAGGCTGTGGCGATCAGGTCGGCTGATACTTCCTCATCCATTTCCATAAGCTCGGAAAAGCTTTCAAAATACTTAAGATCTTCTCCGCTTTCAATATCAAGTAATTCCTTCAATTTCTGAATATCCATCTTAACCTCTGTTCCTATATATCCAGATTCTTAAACCTTATATCCAGGTCCATTTCATCCTTACCCAATACTCTCTCGATCATATTCTTAAAGCTATCGGAAAGGTCGCTGGCATAGAAGGTATTTGAATGTTGGTGCACATCGGATCTGAGATCAGCTTTGTTTAGTTCCATCTCCACTGCGGTAGCGACTTCCTTTGATGAACTGTATAGTTTGATTCCGGGATAGAGACGTTTGATATTCTCAGCCACCAGGGGATAGTGGGTACACCCCAGGACAAGGGTATCTATCTCTTCCCTTTCAATATATTCATCCAAATAATGCTGAAGGGTTAGATCCATAATATCCGTTGACTGTAGTCCTTCTTCAATAAGAGGAACCAAGGCCGGGCAAGGAACCTGGGATACTTTTATATCTTTACCCGCTTCACTGCTAAATTTCTCAAGTTTATTTACATATACTCCGGAAAGGACTGTGGCCCTGGTAGCCATTATGCCTACCCTGTCTCCCGATTTGGCATCTTTAATAACTTCCCTTGCCGTCGGGGCGATGCAGCCTACAACGGGAATATCGGGGTATTTGTTTCTTAATACCTCAAGACCAATGGAGCTAACCGTATTGCATGCAATAACGATCATCTTTACCCCTTGATTCACCAAAAAATCACCTATCTGCAGGGTAAACTGCTGGATAGTATGGGGGCTTTTGGATCCATAGGGAGTTCTTGCCGTATCTCCGAAAAATATAACCGACTCCTCAGGCATGGACCTTATAATATGGGGTATGCAGGTTATTCCGCCTACACCTGAATCAAAAAATCCAATAGGTCTTCTGTCCAAAATGACAATCCTTTCATAAATATGATATACTCTAAAAGTGTATGAAATATTATACTACATGGAAGTAGTTATGGGAACAAAAACCATAAGATAAGGAAATACTATGAGTAAGAAGATTCTCATCTTTAGCAGCGGTACGGAATCATCCGTCCAGGCTGAAAAGACCTTAAGAGAAAAACTTGATAAAGAAGGATTCAAGATCGTAAAGGAAATTGATGATGACGTTGAGCTAATAGTTTGTATCGGTGGAGACGGCACCTTCCTTCAGGCCGTCCATAAATTTGATTTCCCCAAGGTTCCCTTCCTGGGAATAAATACGGGACATTTGGGCTTCTTCCAGGAAATAATGCCCAAGGAAATCGAAGGTTTTATAATAAACTATTCCAAGGGTAAATATCGACTCCAGCATATGCAGGCTGTACACGGAACAGTTACCCGTGGTAAAAAAGAAGAGTCCTTTACCGGTCTTAACGAAATTCTTGTTAAAAGCAATGCAAACTCAACCATCCACCTGGATATTTCCATAGGAGGAGGCTTTATAGAAAAATTCAGCGGAGATGGAATACTGATTTCTACCCCGGCTGGAAGTACGGCCTATAACTATTCCCTTGGAGGAAGCATTGTGGATCCAAGGCTATCCCTCCTTCAAATAACACCTATTGCGCCTATGAATACCATAGCCTATAGGTCCTTCACTTCCAGCATTCTTCTGCCTCCTGACTTAAGCCTTGGAGTTGTGCCGGATCAAGATTGGCAAAAAGGCGGAATTAAAATCGCCTTTGATGGATTCAGCAAAGAATACGACAGCATAGATAAAATTGAAATCAAGCTCTCCGATAAAATAGTTGATCTGGTAAGATTTGAAACCTATGATTTCTGGGACAAGGTAAAGAGCAAATTCCTTTAATATGGATAAATACACATTTACGGTAACAAGTGAAGAATCAAAATATCCTCTGAAGCGCATCATCAAGAAGCGCTTCAGCTTTTCTTCTCGTTTTATGACCAAGATCAAATACCAGGATCTAATCCGCCTAAACGGCGAAAAAGTCCCCGGATGGGTTGTTCCCAAGGAAGGTGATCTGGTAACCATTTCCCTGCCTGAAGAAGAAAGTCATTTTGAGCCTGAAGATATACCCGTGGAAGTTCTTTACGAGGATGATGATCTTCTCTTTGTTAACAAAGCACCGGGAATCACTGTTCATCCAACAAAAGGCCATCCATCCCATACCATGGCAAATGCCTTGATGAAATACCAGATGGATACGGAACAGAACTTCAAGATAAGGTTTGTGAACCGCCTGGATATGGATACCTCCGGCGTTCTCCTTATTGCAAAGAATTCTCACGCCCAGGCAGAGCTTAACAAGCAGATGATAGAAGATATTACGGAGAAACGCTATATCGCTGTCGCTCATGGCCTTATGGAAGAAGATGAATTCATTATCGATAAAGCTATCGGACTACCCTCACCGGAATCAATAGGAAGAGCAATTATTCCCGAGAAAGATGGGGGCCATCCATCCAGAACCGGCATCAAAGTCCTTAAGCGCTTTGATGATGCAACCATGGTTGAATGCACCCTATATACGGGAAGAACCCATCAGATAAGAGTACATCTATCTTCTATTGGACATCCTTTGATTGGTGACTCTCTCTATGGCGGGAGTACTGATAGTTTTCCAAGGCAGGCTCTCCATGCCTCTTATTTCTCCTGCATTCATCCCATGAAAAAAGAGCGCCTCCAAGTGGAAGCGCCCTTGCCTGATGACATTTTTAATCTTATAGAAAGTCTTTAGTTCCTATACTCCGGTATAGGGATTTCCAAATGGCTGTGGTTCAGGTCTATAAAGATGGCCTGACATAATCTCATACATTACCACATTTGTAGTCATATAATAAGCCATGAATATAGCCATGGGAATCTGGCATACCATTGAAATCACCCAATTAATTACAGGATTTAAAGTAATACTGCCTATTACCATTGCGCTGGAAACAATGCTCTGAAGAAGTCCTGCTACAATGGCCCAACCTATAAAGGATAGATTGGTAACAAATATGGCTGCCTTATTTCCATTTGTCATGAATTTGGATGCTTTGATGCATTCAAGAGGTCCCATGCCCGGATTGTCGTAAAGAATATAGAAGGACTGGGAATATCTATACATGGCGATAATTCCCGGAACTATGAAGAGCAGCATCCAAAGTCCTGTAAATAGGCTTACGAAAAATCCAAGCAAAAATGCCGGAACAAAATTCATGAATCCATATAGAAGAAGATCCTTTTTCTCCTGTCTCGTTCTCATCAGAGTCAAGAGATATGCTGCCAAACCAAGTCTTAAAGCACCGTTTGTAAGGAACTGATATATGCTCTGTATTCCCGAATATGAGAACTCCATATTGGTATTTGGATCCGTATATGTATATTGCCAAACCGGTATGATTTGAAGCAAGGTTTGAATCCCGGATGACATTAGCAAATAGATGAATAAACCGATTGAAACATTTACCCAATTATCCTTCAGAACCTGTCTTGCCATAGTCCTAAGTTCACTGGCGGATTCCCTTAAAATAATATTTCCCATATATTCCCTCACTTTTTCAACAATAAAAACCCACTATGATTCTAAATCATTGATACCCATTTATCAAGTGGATTATCAATCATTATACATTGACATTAGCTGCATTATGGAGTACTCTAATCACAGTTAAATATATGCAAGGGGAGCTTTTGCTGAGAGTTATGGGTTTTCCATAAGACCCTCATTACCTGATGCGGATAATGCCGCCGCAGGGATTGCAATCGAAGGCCATTGGCCTATCCCCTCCTTTATATTTCAAGGAGGTTTTTTTATGAAAGAAAACAGTCACAAAGTACGAATGATGGTTGAAGGCGGACTATGTATCGCCTTGGCTATCGCCCTAAGCTTTATTAAGATCCCCATTGGAGCGGGATTTGGTGGATTTGGAGGATCCATAGACTTCGTCATGGTTCCCCTTCTCTTCTTTGCAATCAAATGGGGACCACGTTGGGGATGCTTGGCCGGATTGGTATTCGGCACCGTAAAATATTTTCTGGGAAGCGGATTTGTAATCCACTGGATATCAATTCTTTTCGACTATTCATTGGCCTACGCAGCTGTAGGTCTGGCAGGAGTAATAGGAATCTTTATGAAAAGATCCTCACCTGCGGCAAATGGAATCGGTGCCTTCCTGGGATGCTTTGGAAGATTCATTATTCACTATATAAGCGGCATAACGGTTTATGCCCAGTATATGCCTGAGGAATTTATGAATTTCAAGATGACAACCCCATCCATCTATTCCCTCCTCTATAACGGAACATATATGATTCCCAATACCATTATCGCAATCGTTATTATGGTAATCATTGCCAAGCCATTAAAGAAGCTATACGAGATTGACTAGCCTGATGAATAACCTCTCTTAGGAATTGCTGTCAATCACTCAAAAGGACGAAAAAAGACCTTCGTTGGATCTTGGATGCTGTTTGAGCCCGTAAGGGCGAGTTCATCCAAGTCCCGAAGGTCTTTGAGTTTTTTGTAGTGATTGCCAATTCCTAAGTAGTTAGGAAGAGGCCAGTCAAACTTATATAGTCTTTACAGCAGGCCGCTTCCGAAGAGAGGTGCGAATACTACTGCAACGATGGTCATAAGCTTGATCAGGATATTGATGGAAGGTCCGGAAGTATCCTTGAAAGGATCGCCTACCGTATCACCTACTACAGCAGCCTTATGAGGTTCTGAACCTTTGCCGCCAAAGTGACCTTCTTCAATATACTTCTTGGCATTGTCCCAAGCTCCGCCTGCATTACTCATCATGATGGCAAGGAGTACGCCGGAAGCAAGAGCACCTGCAAGCATTCCTGCAAGAGGAGCGGAGCCAAGGAGGAATCCTACTGCAAGGGGTGCAACGATGGCCATGAGGCCGGGAATAACCATTTCCTTAAGAGCGGCACCTGTGGAGATGTCTACACATCTTGCATAGTCAGGCTTTTCTGTTCCTTCCATAATTCCCTTATGCTCACGGAACTGTCTTCTAACCTCTTCTATCATCTGGTTAGCTGCACGACCTACGGAATTCATGGTCATAGCTGAGAAGAGGAATGGGAGCATTGCTCCGATGAAGAGTCCGATGATTACCAGTGGATCAAGAAGGCTTACTGCTTCAATCTTTGCTACTTCAGCGTAGGATACGAAAAGTGCAAGAGCTGTAAGAGCTGCGGAACCGATGGCGAATCCCTTACCGATAGCGGCAGTTGTATTACCTACAGCATCAAGCTTATCGGTGATTTCTCTAACTTCATGTGGAAGTTCGCTCATTTCCGCAATACCACCAGCATTGTCGGATACGGGACCATAGGCGTCAACTGCTACGGTCATACCTGTAGTTGAAAGCATACCTACTGCGGAAAGTGCGATTCCGTAAACTCCTCCGAAGAGATAAGCTACATAGATGGCAACTGCAATCAGAAGAATTGGAATAAGGGTGGACATCATTCCAACGCCAAGTCCTGAAATGATTGTGGTTGCAGCACCTGTCTGGCTCTGATCGGCGATCTTCTTTACTGAATTATAATCTCCTGAAGTATATACTTCCGTAATCTTACCGATTGCAATTCCGCAGACGAGACCTGCGATAATTGCATAGGCATATTTCATATCGTGAAGCATGGTATTGGAAAGAACCAGGGCACATGCTATTACTATAACACCGCTTATATAGGTTCCCATATTGAGAGCGCTGGCAGGGTTTCCACCCTCCTTACCTCTAACCATTACTATACCGAGAACAGAAGCGATAATACCAATAGCGGCGAGGATCAGCGGGAAAAGTGCATACTCAGATTCCCCAACCTGACTACCTGCAGCAGCGGCAACGGATGCAAGAGTTACGGCTGAAATGATGGAACCAACATAGGATTCGAAAAGGTCAGAACCCATTCCGGCTACGTCACCTACATTATCTCCTACGTTATCGGCGATAACCGCAGGGTTTCTGGGATCGTCTTCCGGAATGCCTGCTTCAACCTTACCTACAAGGTCAGCACCAACGTCTGCAGCCTTGGTATAGATACCGCCACCTACACGGCCGAACAAGGCCATGGAGGATGCACCCAGACCGAAGCCTGTGATGGCATTTGTAAAGGTATCA
>CAJOQI010000020.1 GCA_905236895.1 uncultured Peptostreptococcaceae bacterium
CGAAATGACTCGGGATACTATTTCGCAGTCCTCGGTTCCCACGTATTCTCCGTCCCTTTTATCAATATATATTCTCAGATAATAATCGGAGCCTTCCTTTACATAATCCACGTCGTAAAGGAGGTAGTTTGATATCAAGACTTCCGAGCTATTATTGAAATAGTCTTCAACTATTTCCTGTATCTTTTTCTTAGCCATCTTTCCCCCATAAATGCACTGAAGAGTGGGATAACCCACTCTTCAGCAATAACTTCTAACTTTTGAAATGATAGCATGATAAGGCTATCAAGTCAATACTCCTTACTTGGCGAGAGAATCGCGAATCTCAGTAAGAAGCTTAACCTCATCAGAGGGTTCAGGAGTCTCTTCCTCTTCCTTCTGCAGCTTGTTGTACTGTCTCATAAGAATGAATACAACCAGTGCTGTGATAAGGAAGGAAATGATAGCCTGAATAAAATTACCGATCATAATCTGTGCGCCACCTACTCCGAAGCTAAGCTTGGAGAAATCGGTTCCGCCCAGGAAGATTCCGATAACCGGTCCAAATACATCAGCTACCAAAGAATCAATGATAGCCTTGAATGCTCCACCGATGATAACACCAACGGCCATAGCCATCATATTACCCTTTGTTATGAATTCCTTAAACTCTGTGAAAAAACTCTTCATCTGTACTTCTCCCTTCTATCTGCGGTAAAACCGCTAAGAGCCATTGTAAACTTCAGGAGAAACAAATGCAAGGACTTTTTCTCTTTTCTTTTACGGTCTATTATTCCTCTCCCGGAGATAACCGAAGAGTCTTTGCTTGGTTTTCACATAGGCTTCCCTGCTTAGAAGAAGAGAACTTTCGTCGTCAAAGATGATTCTTCCATCCTCAGCCATCTTAACCCGATCAAGATTAATATAGCAGCTTTCAATCACCTTAAAGAATCTTCCGTCCAAGCCTTCTGCCACCTCCTTGATTCCTCCGTTAAAGCTGAGTTCTCCTTCATCACCGTAGAGAAAAATCTTTCTTCCTCGCCTCAACAGATAATGAATCTCTCCAAGATAAACCTTTCTTACTCCTCTAATAGTCTTTACAACGATATATCCTCTCATGATTTTTACCTCCCTCACCATTCTATTCACATGGTGAGGTAAAAGAAAAGACTGAAATTCCGCCATTTTGGCGAGATTTCAGTCTTGACAATCATTGAGTATCAATGCCTTTATCCCAGGATTCCATCTCCAAGAAGGAAAAACATATCCATCTGATCCTCCTCCGGGAGCCCATCCAAGACTCCGTAGGCTCTTAGAACTTCAACTGCGGTTTTATTGAGCTTTGCTCTTGATACGGCATCTTCCACCGTGCTGAAGGGAGCCTCTGCATAGGCCTCTTCAATGGCCTTGGCAGCCTGGGCTCCAACTCCGTTTAAGGCATCAAAGGGCAGAAGGACTTTTCCATCCTTGTCCACGGTGAAGTAACCCGCTCTTGACTCTCCCAGCCTGGGAGGTGCGAATTCATATCCCCTTGCATACATTTCATAGGCCGCCTCCAGAACAAGGATCTCGCTCTCCTGCTTGGTTGTGGTCGTTTCTCTGGTTGCATTTTGAACAAAGCGTTCCAATTCCCTAAGCTTCTCCAAGCAAGCTCTCTTACCCTTAAGAATTACTTCCGCATTAAAATCCGACACTTCGGAAGAAAAATGAGCGGCATAGAATTCTCTTGGATAATAGACTTTATACCATGCCATTCTGAAGGACATCATGGTATAGGCTACTGCGTGGGCTCTTGGGAACATGTATTTAATCTTGATGCAGGAATCCACATACCACTGAGGCACACCATTATCCTCCATCAGATCCAATTCCTCATCCGTAAGTTCTTGGTTCTTTCTAACCTTCTCCATAATGGTAAAGGCGTCGCTCTTCTCCAAACCCTTAAGAATCAGATAGTTCATAATATCGTCACGGGTGGAAATTACCTCCTTCATGGTGGCAACCCCTTCTCTGATATAGTCCTGAGCGTTATTCCTCCATACGTCCGTTCCGTGGGAGAAGCCTGAGATTCTTACCAGGTCCGCAAAGCGCTCCGGATGAATATCGTCAAGCATTCCTCTAACAAAAACGGTTCCAAACTCCGGAATACCGTAGGTACCGTGAACAAAGGGATATTCCTCGTCCTTAATATCCAAGGCTTCTATTCCGTTAAAGATGCTTAATACCTTTCTGTCCGTCAAGTCGATATGAAGTGGATCCACCCCTGTCATATCCTGAAGATGCCTTATCATGGAAGGAACATTATGTCCCAGAAGATCCAGCTTCAGAAGATTTCCGTCGATCTTATGATAATCGAAGTGGGTCGTAATTATATCTACATTTGTTTTATTGGCAGGTCTCTGCACCGGACAGAAGTCATAGATTTCCATATTGTCCGGAACGATAACTATTCCGCCGGGATGCTGGCCTGTAGTTCTTTTAACTCCTTCACAACCCTTGGCCAGTCTGCCTATCTCATATTGATTGACAGACCTTTGGATATCTTCCATATATTTTCTTACATAGCCCCTGGCGGTCTTCTCCTGAACGGTGGATACGGTACCGGCCTTATAGATATTCTTGTCTCCGAAGATGTTTCCAACATATTTATGGATGGTCTGTTGATATTCCCCAGCGAAATTAAGGTCTATATCCGGCTCCTTATCCCCTTCAAATCCCAGGAAGGTTGCAAAGGGAATGGTAAATCCATCTCTATCCATTTCTTCCCCGCAGACGGGACAATTCTTTGGAGGCATATCCACTCCGCAGTCGTATTCCTCCATATCTCCCCACTCTAAATGTTTGCACTTTGGACAGAGATAATGGGGTTCCAATGGATTAACCTCGGTGATTCCCGCCATGGTTGCGGCAAAGGAGGAACCGACGGAACCTCTGGATCCTACCAAATAGCCGTCGCTTAAGCTCTTTTCAACCAGCATCTGAGCAGCCCTATAGAGCACCGCATATCCGTTTGAAATAATTGACTCAAGTTCTATATTAAGTCTTTCTTCGATTTCAGGAGGCAAAGGATCCCCGTATATTGCATGGGCTTTTTCCATACAGCTTTCAAAGAGTTTTTCCTTTGCTCCGTCTATCTGAGGCGGGAATTTCTTATCCGGCACAGGAAGAACACCCTCATCAATCATATTGGCGATTTTGTTGGTATTTTCCACCACCACTTCATAGGCTCTGTCCTCACCAAGATAGGAGAATTCATCAATCATCTCGTCGGTGGTTCTTAAATAGAGTCCCTGGCCGTTTTCCGCATCCTTAAATCCACGACCTGCCAAAACTATTCTTCTATAGATGGCTGCCTCCGGCTCGTCGTAGTGAGCGTCCGTTGTTGCTACCGTCATCTTGCCCAATCTGTCTCCACAGGCCAAGACTCTTCTGTTAAATTCCTTAAGCTCCTCTTCGCTAAGTACCGATCCGTTTTCAATCATGAATCTATTATTGATGAGGGGCTGGATTTCAAGATAGTCGTAGAAGGATGCGATTTTATCCAATTCCCGGTCGCCGGCTCCTGAGGTTATGGCACGGAAAACCTCCCCCGCCTCACAGGCGGAACCTACGATTAATCCATCCCTGTATTCTTCAATCAAAGACTTGGGTATTCTTGGTCTATAGTAGAAATAATCTATATGGGATTTGGAAACTATCTTATAAAGGCTCTTAACCCCTTCCTGGCTCCGGGCCAGCAGGATAATATGATTGGTTTCCTTTTTCTTGTGATCTATGGTTCCGTCTTCCAAATGACAGTCTTTGTCATCAAAGACATAGCCCTCCATACCGTAAATGATTTTAATATCCTTACCGGTTTCCTTTTTCAGCGTCTTTGCTGCCTTCGCCGCGTCGGGGAAGCTCTGAACCACTCCATGGTCGGTTATTGCTATGGCTGGCTGATCCCAGGAAGCCGCAAGATTTACCATATCCGCCACATTGTTAAGACCATCCATATCGCTCATCTTGGTATGGCAATGAAGCTCCACCCTATGGGGCCCATCAAAACGGTCTTTACGGCTTTCTATTTCCACCTTCTCTATTCCATCTATCATGATGAAAAGATCAAGGTCTCTTCTATCCAGCTGAGGCTCTCCGTGAACCTTAACATAGTCGCCCGCCTTAAGCAGATTTCTAACTTCGGTATATTTGTCCGTACTGATAAAGGTCTTGAGGGGAAGGCTTATCTCCTTATCCGTAATACCCATGGTAAGAAGCATGCTTCCGTTCTTAATCAGGATACCGTCCATATCGAAGATCCATCCGGAGGTTGTTACCTTCTTTTCCTCCTGACTAACCTCGTTTAAGGGAGTAATCTTTCCGTTAAGCTCCTTGCCTCCCATTATGATATTGCCCTTGGCCTTAAGGTTTCTGGAACGGTCCCTTCCACGCCAGGATTTCCCGTCGCCACTATTCTTTACGGGACTCTTGGGAGCATTTTGTTTCCTCTCTTCAGCCAGTTTATTGCTGAACTGAATGATCTCCGCAATTTCCTTTTCTTCCTGCTCCTTTTGTTCTTCCATGGCCTTGGAATAGGTTTCGGTATCGTTAACGAATTCCACATCATAATTCTTCCCGGACCATCTGGAGAATCCCGTTTTAACCATTCCCTTTTCTTCACCGTTAAGCCTTTCGCAGGCAATCTGCCCAAAGGCCCTTAGAGTTATCTTATTTCCCGAAAGATCAAAATAATCGGGATTGATGCTTTCCCCTAAAACGGAGTCGTCATCCTTAACCGCCTGAATGATCTTCGGCAAAAGATTTCCGATTACGGATTTCTCATCCTGAATTAAAGGATATTCGTATTCGTATGCAAAATTAACCCCGGGAAGACCCTTGATTTCTCTCTTAAAGGCCTCACGGATATGTTCTTCCTCCTGGTCGGGTATTATAAAATTAACCTGCAACAAAAGAGAAAGATAGCCGTTGGGCAGGACTTCATACTCTTTTATCTTTACTCTTCCCACCTCAGAGGCATCTCTTCCATCTGCAGTAGTTATATTATTCCAATCTATGCTATTAAAGATTAGGTTCTCCACTTTTACCTTCTCTTTCCTTTATCAAATCCATCAGTTCATCAACGATGAGATTATCTTCCACGGTCTTGATTATTTCTCCACCTTGGAAGATTACTCCCTTTCCCTTTCCTCCTGCAACGCCGTAGTCCGCCTCCTTTGCTTCTCCGGGACCGTTAACCACACATCCCATTACGGCAATCTTAAGGCTTCTTTCAAGGTCCAGTTTGGACATTTCTTCTTCAACCCTGTTTGCAAGGGAAATCAGGTCTATTTCCGTCCTTCCGCAGGTGGGACAGGATACCATATCAAAGGCAGCTTTCCTAAGGCCAACAGCCTCCAGGATTTCTCTTGCAAGAATAACTTCCTTAACAGGATTCTCAGTAAGGGAAACCCTCATGGTATCTCCTATTCCGGAAAGAAGAAGAGCCCCAAGACCTGCGGCGGATTTTATCTCCCCCCTTCTTAACGTACCTGTTTCCGTTACGCCAATGTGAAGAGGATGCTCTGTCATTTCAGAAATCAGCTTATAGGCCTCATAATTCATCCTCACGTCGGAAGACTTAAGAGACACCACTATATCACCAAAGTCCATGTCCTCCAGGATTTTCACGCTTCTCATGGCGCTTTCCGCCAGGCCCTTTGATGTAACCCTCCCGTCCCTTTCAAGAATGTCCTTTTCCAGGGACCCCGAGTTTACTCCAACTCTAATGGGAATTTCGGCAGTCTTGGCAGCTTTCACCACCTCTTCAACCCTTTCCCTTTCTCCGATATTTCCGGGATTGATTCTTATCTTGTCCGCCCCCGCCTCAATGGCCTTAAGGGCCAGTCTATAATCAAAATGAATATCAGCAACCAAAGGCATGTCCGTAAGCTTTCTCACTTCTTTTAGGGTTTTGGCCGCATCAAAATCAGGGATGGCAATCCTGACTATATCGCAGCCTTCATCCTTAAGTTCTCCGATCTGCCTTAAAAGAGCCTCCTTATCCGAAGAACTGCAGTTGGTCATGGACTGAATGGTTACGGGGGTCCCTCCCCCTATTTCTGTATTCCTTACTCTTACTTTCTTCTTGCTCATCCGAACAACCTCGAAATATCGCTCCAGGTAATGAGGAGCATCAGGAGAATAAGAAGAATCATACCTACCGCATGGACGGTCCCTTCTATCTTATCCGTAATCGCTCTTCCTGTAATAAGCCTAATTATTACAAAGATTATTCTTCCACCGTCCAGGGCAGGAAGAGGAAGCAGATTGATGATGGCCAGGTTGATGCTGATAAGGGCTACCAGATAGAAGAAATAATATCCTCCCATGGTTCTTGTTTCGTTTACTACCTGGACTATTCCCACAGGCCCCGACATCTGTTCCAATGGATTCTCAGTGCGGAATAAGCCTGCAAAGGATGAGAATATTCCTTTCCACATTTCGAAGGTGGATTGAGCACCATTCTTTATTCCTCTAAAGAAGCCGTGGGATATCTTGGACTGAATTCCAATTATCAATCTTCCGTCATCCCCTTTAACGGGAACAAGTTCATAGGATCTTACATCTATTCCCCTTGTAACCACTATGGTGATGGGTTCACCCTCCTTGGCTTCTTCGTCCAAGGCTTCAGTCACCTGTGCCCAGGTCTTAATATCTCTATCGTTTATTCCGATGATCTTATCTCCCGCCTCAATTCCCGCTACCTGGGCAGGCATTCCTTGGGTTACCGCTTCAAGGGTATTGGTGGGGAAACCGGAGAAGATGTTTAATCCTGTCATTACAATAAAGGCCAAGAGTATATTCATGGCAGCGCCTGCTAAGAGAATCAAAATCCTCTGCCACCAGACCTTGTTGTTAAAGGCCCTTGGATTGTCGGAGGTTTCGTCTCCGCTGTCTTCCCCCTCCATGGAGCAATATCCGCCGATTGGAATAGCTCTGATGGAATAGAGAGTTTCACCCTTTTGCTTTTTGAATATGGCGGGACCCATACCCAAGGCAAATTCGTTTACCTGAACATTGCAGGCCTTTGCCACCAGAAAATGCCCCAATTCATGGGGGAATATCATTAATACAAATAGAAATATTACAAGTAAAGCTGTAAGCATATTATCCTCTCATAGCCTCTTTATTCTTTATCAATTCTTCGGCCTCTTCTCTTGCTTTTTTATCCGCTTCGGTTATGTCCCTGATGGACTTAATCTCCCCGGGCTGGTGGAGATTCATAACCTCTTCTATCATATCGCCTATATCCCTAAAGCCTATTCTCTTATCCAGAAAGGCCTGAACCAAAACCTCGTTGGCTCCGTTCATTACGGCAGGAATCACTCCTCCCCA
>CAJOQI010000021.1 GCA_905236895.1 uncultured Peptostreptococcaceae bacterium
ACTTGCATCCGAGGGTTATCCCGTGGAATACGAAAAGGGCTTTATTATCACTCTGCCAGAGAACAGGGAAGGCATCTATATTGCAGGTGCAGAGCTTAAGGGAGGTAAGCTCCTAACAAGCGGTGGAAGAGTAATGGGAGTTTCTCAAACCGGAGAAACCCTTGAAGAAGCAATAAGTAAATCATATCAAGCAGTTAAAGGAATACACTTTCACAATATGTTCTATAGAAAGGACATTGGAAGAAAGTCTTTGATGAAGTAGGTAATAGAATGGTTTATCGAATTTATGTTGAAAAGAAAAATGAATTCGCCCACGAGGCCAAGAGCCTCTACAATGAATTCTCACAGCTTCTCTCCATCCAAGGGTTAAAATCCATCCGGGTTATAAACCGATATGATGTGGAGGGAATCGGTCAGGATATTTTTTCATCTTCGGTTTCCGGAGTTTTCTCCGAACCTCAGGTGGATATGGTATTTACCGAGCTTCCCTCGGAAGGGGATTTGGTTTTTGCCGTTGAATATCTTCCCGGTCAATTCGATCAAAGAGCTGAATCCGCATCTCAGTGCATCCAGCTAATATCCCAAGGTGAACGTCCCGTGGTTCGCTCAGCCAAAGTCTATATCCTCGAAGGAAATTTATCTGAAGAAGATGTTAATAGGATTAAGAAGTATCTCATCAATCCGGTGGAGGCAAGGGAAGCAACTCTTGATACCTTTGATACCTTAAAGGTTGATTACGAGATTCCTACGGAAGTTGATACTGTGTCAGGTTTCCGTACATTCATGTCCAAGGATCTGATTTCTTTTATGGTGGATCAGGGTCTTGCCATGGATTTGGCTGACCTGGAACTTTGCCAACAGTATTTCAAATCCCTGGATAGGGATCCCACTATTACTGAGATTAAAGTAATCGACACCTATTGGTCCGACCACTGCAGACATACCACCTTCAATACGGCTATCGATAAGGTTCGTTTTGAAGATAAGGAAATTGAGAAAACCTATAAGGAATATCTTTCCGCAAGGCATAAGCTTAATCGCACCAAGCCCATTTCTCTTATGGATATTGGAACCATTGCGGCCAAATATCTTAAGAAGGAAGGTAAATTGGATAAGCTGGATGAATCCGAAGAGATTAACGCCTGCACGGTGAATTTTAATGCTGTAATTGACGGGGAGGAGCAAGACTGGCTTCTTCTCTTCAAGAACGAGACTCATAACCATCCTACGGAGATTGAACCCTTTGGTGGTGCCGCCACCTGTATAGGGGGAGCAATCAGAGATCCTCTCTCCGGCAGAAGCTATGTTTATTCCGCCATGAGAGTAACGGGAGCAGGGGATCCCTTGGTTCCCGTAGAAGATACGCTCCAAGGGAAACTTCCTCAGCGTAAAATTGTAACCACAGCTGCAGCTGGTTATAGTTCCTATGGTAACCAGATTGGACTTGCCACGGGAATAGTTGATGAACTATATCATCCGGGCTATATTGCAAAGCGCATGGAAATCGGTGCCGTAATTGCTGCTGCACCAAAGGAAAACGTACGTCGCGAGAAGCCGATTCCCGGTGACAAGATTATCCTCCTTGGTGGGGCAACAGGAAGAGATGGCTGTGGAGGAGCAACCGGTTCTTCCAAATCCCATACCGCATCTTCTCTTGAAACCTGCGGGGCAGAAGTACAGAAGGGTAATGCTCCTGAAGAGAGAAAGCTTCAGCGCCTCTTCAGAAACCCTGAAGCATCAAAGCTTATAAAAAGGTGTAATGACTTTGGTGCCGGCGGAGTTTCCGTTGCAATAGGTGAATTAGCCGATGGTCTTACCGTTGACTTAAATGCTATTCCAAAGAAATACGATGGTCTTGACGGAACTGAACTTGCAATCTCTGAATCCCAGGAAAGAATGGCTGTTGTAGTGAGCGATAGTGATGCGGATAGATTCATTGAACTTGCATCTGAGGAAAATCTTTCCGCAACGGTAGTAGCAATCGTAACGGAAGATCCTAAGCTTAAGCTTATTTGGAATGGTAATACCATTGTGGATATCAATAGATCATTCCTGGATACCAATGGTGCGGAAAAGCATATAGAAATAGAAGTTAGGGAACAGGATTCTATTCCTAAAGAAGATCCCAAGGATTTTGTTTCGGAATTCAAATTGATGCTGAGTGATCTTAAGAACTGTTCCAGAAGGGGACTTTCCGAACGCTTTGATTCCACCATTGGGGCGGGAACCGTCTTGATGCCCTTTGGTGGCAGGAATCAAAGGACACCTATTCAAGCCATGGCAAATCTTATCTCTACGGAGAATGGCCATGCGGAGACCTGTTCATTAATGTCCTGGGGCTTTGATCCTTATATAAGCGAGAAAAGTCCATACCGCGGCGCTTATCTTGCTGTGGTGGAATCCGTATCAAAGCTTATTGCATCCGGTGCAAGTTTTAAAGATGTATATCTTACCTTCCAAGAATACTTTGAAAAACTGGGCAAGGATCCTCATAGATGGGCCAAACCATTTACAGCTGTTCTTGGTGCTTTTAAGGCTCAGATGGATCTTCAAGTTGCGGCAATTGGTGGCAAGGATTCCATGAGCGGTTCCTTTGAGAATTTGGATGTTCCGCCCACACTTGTTTCCTTTGCTGTTACAACTCAGGACGCGGGAGATATTAAGTCGCCGGAGTTTAAGGAAGGCAATAGAGATGTGCTTATGATAAAGCCTTTCTATAATAATGCCGGCCTTCCATCGGGAGAATCTCTAAAAGAAATCTTTAAGGCTGTTCATGAACTTATGTCCAAGGGAATCGTTGCTTCCGCCTATACTCCAGATAGAGGAGGGGTTGCGGCAGCCATATTCAAAATGGCTATCGGTAATGGCGTTGGCTTTGATTTTAATCAGGATATTCCTTTGGATGACCTCTTTAATCCATCATACGGTTCCTTTATTCTTGAGCTTAAGTCTCAGGTTGATTTGGATTTGGACAGCTATGATGTGTTAGACCTTGGTAGAACCAGAAAAGATGAATTTATTACAAGGGGAGGGGATGAGCTTAAGCTGGATGAACTCCTTAAGATTTACGAAAATAAATTGGAGCCGGTTTATCCATGTAATATTGAGGCGACACCGGTGGGAGATGATGTATTCTCCTATGAGGGAGAAATTGTTCTAAAGAAGGGTCCTTCAATAGTGAAGCCAAGAGTTTTGATTCCCGTCTTTCCGGGTACCAATTGTGAATACGATACTGCCAAGGCATTTTCCGATGCTGGAGGGGAGCCTGAAATCTTTGTTGTAAAGAATCTGTCGCCCCTGGATGTAAGTCGATCCGTAACGGAGTTCGCCGAGAAGATTAAGGAAGCTCAGATCATTTTCATCCCCGGAGGATTCTCCGGCGGCGACGAACCGGATGGCTCAGGAAAACTTATTACGGCCTTCTTCAGAAATCAAGCCATATCCCAGGGAATAATGGAATTCCTAAATGAGCGTGACGGACTTATGGCGGGCATCTGTAATGGTTTCCAGGCTCTGATTAAGCTGGGTCTCTTGCCCTATGGTGAAATCAGAGATATGGATGAAGCCTATCCAACCTTAACCTATAATGAAATCGGTCGTCACCAAAGCAAACTGGTTAGAACCAGGGTTTCTTCCTGCAAGTCTCCATGGATGCAAGAAGCAAAACTTGGTGAAATCTACACGGTTCCAATTTCTCACGGTGAGGGAAGGTTCATAGCTTCTGAAGAAATTATAAAAGAGATGGCCGAGAATGGTCAGATACTTACTCAGTATGTTGATATGGATGGCAATGTCACATCTGACATTCAGTTTAATCCCAACGGATCAATCTACGGAATTGAGGGAATAACTTCACCTGACGGAAGAATTCTTGGAAAGATGGGCCATTCCGAGAGAATAGGCAAGCATCTTTATAAGAATGTTCCCGGTGACTACGATATGGGACTCTTCAGGTCCGCTATTAAATATTTCAAATAAACTTGATTTAGGAGAAGATAAATTGATTTGCGATAATATCAGTATTGGAGATAACGGTCATCTTTTCTTTGCAGGCCAGGACACCGTTTCTCTTGCGAAGGAATACGGAACGCCACTCTATTTGATGGATGAAGAAAGAATCCGTCATAACTGCAGAACCTATAAAGCTGCTTTTAAGAAATACTTTGGTGAGGATGCGGTATGTATCTATGCCAGCAAAGCAGCATCCTTTAAGAGGATTTACGAAATCATGGCAGAGGAGGGGATGGAGATAGATGTGGTTTCCTCCGGTGAAATCTATACCGCTCTTCAGGCCGGCTATGATCTTTCTCATGCTTATTTTCACAGCAATAATAAAACCGATTGGGATATAGAATATGCCATGGATAATGATATAGGGTTTTTTGTTGCTGATAATATTGAGGAAATCAAAGTAATCCAAAGAGAGGCGGAAAAGAGAGGTCTTAAGCAAAGGGTTCTTCTCAGGCTCAGTCCCGGAATCGATCCTCATACCTTCGAGGCTGTGGCTACGGGTAAGGTGGACTCCAAATTCGGCAGCGCCATAGAAACAGGGCAGGCTGAAGAGATAACAAGTTTTACCTTGGATCAACCAAATATTGATTTGAAGGGTTTTCACTGCCATGTAGGTTCTCAGGTATTTACCGATGAAGTATTTGAGAGAACAGCTGTTCTTATGCTTGAATTTGTAGCTGAAATGAAGGAAAAGCTGGGCTATATGGCTGAGGAGCTGGATCTTGGCGGTGGTTACGGCGTAAGATATGTGGATTCGGATCCATGTTTGGACGTGGATAAAAAAGTCGGTGAAGTAGCCGCAGCATGTAAAGAAACCTGTGAGAGGTTAAAAATGGACCTTC
>CAJOQI010000022.1 GCA_905236895.1 uncultured Peptostreptococcaceae bacterium
AACTACTATACCGCAACGGGAAACAGAAAGAAAAGAATGAAATGCTACGAAGAAAGAGACACCTATCTTCGTAGACAGGAGGCTATTCAGAATATTATTATCCATGAATCCATCGAACTCATGGAATTACTTGAAGAACTGAGAAGAGAAGAGGAACAGATTAGGTCAGACATCATCGCCATCCAAAGGGATGCGGAGACCGACTCTCTAACGGGACTTCCCAATAGACATGCCCTGGATAGGCATCTGGACAATGCCTTCTCCGAAGCCAAGGCAAAGCAGTATTCCCTGGGAATAGGCATAGCCGACATTGACAGTTTCAAGAAATACAATGACAATTTCGGACACCTTATGGGTGACAAAACTTTGATAGAGGTGGCGGAGGCACTGGCCAAAATCGCCGAGAAACACGGCTTCTTTGTTGCCAGATACGGAGGAGACGAGTTTATCTTTATCTATTCGAATCTGGACAGCAAGAAGATCAAAGCTATCGAAAAAGAAATACTTGCAACTTCCCCTGTAAGCATCACCCACGGGTATTATAATGCGGTGCCTACGGCGGAATCCAAGTTGTTTGATTATATGGCAAAGGCTGACGATAAGTTATATAGGAACAAAGAGAAGAGTGGAGCGTGGACGGTATGGAATTAGATCGATACAGTCAATCCTTCCAAGAACTATATAATAAGCATCAGGAGTATATAAGGGTTGCGGACAAAAGAGCCATAACCGTCCTTAACAAGATGCTTAAATACGCTCAGGAGATAGACGATCCGAATTTGATAGGATATGTCTATCACTCCTTGGCTTTTGCTGAGCATTTTATCATGGGAAGATACTCAAGGTTCATGAAATATCTCAATCTTTCCGCCAATAGTCTCTTCAGATGCGATGACCAAGGTCAGCTTATGCACGTCTATTATCTCATCGCCATCGACGCCATGAATAAGGGAATGTTCGACATCTCCCATCACTATTATTTGGAAGCCAGGGCCATTGCCAAGAAAACCGGGATGGAGTCCTCTTCAGCAATACTTGACCTTAGCATCGCGCATATTTTGATGCGAATAGGTTATTATGAGGAATCCAGAGTATATACCAAGAGCTGTATCAAAGATCTGAAAAAGGATAAAGAACATCCACATTACTATAGCAACCTGATGGGCTGCTATATGAACGACATAATCATCTCTCTGGAACTGGAAGAATTGGATAAGGCCCGCAAGACCATGAATATTGTCGAAAAATTCATGGGCAAACACCACGACGATTTAAGGAGTGGAACCCGTCTTAACTATTATTTGATACGGGCCAGGTTGGATGCCATGGAGGGTAATTGCAACAAAGCATCCGATGAGATGGAGGCACTGATTCAGGAAATGCACAATACCACCAATATTCATTCCTTTGTTGATGATGTGGTAAAGCTTTGCAAGGCTATGATCAAGAACAAAAGATACCCCTGTGCCAAGCGAATTATCGATGAAATCGACATGAACAGAATAGCTCAGGACGCCACAGAGCCCTTAAGGCTTTTGGCGGAGGTAAAGATCGATTACTATAAGGCTATAGGTGATACGGATGAGCTTGAAAAAGCCTATATGGAGCAGGATAAGGCCTTGGCCCTTCAATTGGAAAAGAGGAAGGATGTCTATCAGCGCGTTACGGATTTGGCAAGGCTTACGGGAGATATTAGAAAGGCCAGAAGCCACGCCTTGGACGAAAAGGAAAGATTCCTCCAGATTGCAAAGGTGGACGAGCTGACCAAGATTCCAAACCGCTACGGCGCCACCGCCTATCTGGATGTGGCCTTTGAGAAGGCCTATAAGAATGGAACAAGGCTTGGGGTTGTCTATGCGGATCTGGACGATCTTAAATTCATAAACGATACCAAGGGACATCTGGCAGGAGATGCCTGTCTCATAGATATGGGTAGAACCCTGGCAAAGCATATGGAAAAGGGCGAATTCTTTGCTGCCAGATACGGAGGAGACGAGTTTATTCTCATCTACGAGAAAGCCACAACAAAGGAAATAGTGGACTCCATCACTCAGCTTAAGAGGGAAGCCTCCGTCAATTTCTCCTTTGGTATCCACAACGGTATCCCAAGGGACAGACAGAAGAGTTGGCAATATCTGGACATGGCTGACAAGTCCCTTTACGAGGACAAAAAGAAGAAATAAAGCCATTTATTTGGCAAGGAAAAAACTCCGGTTTTGGCCGGAGTTTTTTTAGGTATTTTTTGATTAAATGATGTTGACTTTCACTAAAAAGGTGGTACATTATACGTGGTGGTTAGCACTCTGATAAAATGAGTGCTAATAAAATGGAGAAGATTATGGAATTAACTGAAAGAAAACTAAAGATACTTCAGGCCATCATAAGCGATTATGTAAGAACTGCTGAACCTGTTGGATCGAGAACTCTCTCCAAGAAGCTGGATATGAATATCAGCCCCGCAACCATCAGAAACGAGATGAGCGATTTGGAGGAAATGGGCTATTTAACCCATCCTCACACCTCTGCGGGAAGGGTACCCTCGGACAAGGCCTATAGGCTCTATGTTAACCAGCTTATGGAAAAACCGGAGCTTTCTTTGGCGGATAAGGAGATAATCGCCAATGAACTTCAGGCGGATATAAACGAGTTCGACAGAACCATAAGGCATGCGGCTAGGATTCTTTCAAGGATCACCAATCTTACATCCTTTGCCGTAACACCCACAAGGAACGAAGAAGCCTTAAGCTTTATCAACCTCCTTCCGGTGGACGGACAGACGGTTGTGATGATGGTTGTTTCGGAGACGGGAGAGATAAGCAATACGGCCCTTAAACTTAAGAGACATTGCACCCCCGAAAACCTGCAGCTCCTGGCAAAGAGCATGACCTATCAGTTCAGGGGCAGGACCATAACGGATGTACTGAAAGACAATATCATCGAAAGCCTTGAAACCAATGTGGAGGCCATGAGCAAGCTGGCAGAGGATATTATGCCGGACTTTGTCAAAACCCTGGAGGATATGCTAAACGTTCAGCTCTATATGGACGGACTCACCAATATATTCGACCTTCCCGAATACAGTGATATGGAAAGAGCAAAGAATTTCCTGGCCATGCTGGATCAGAAGGAAGAGTTCCTGAAAGCGGTTCAGGATAGGGATGAAGGTGTAATCGTAACCATAGGTGATGAGAATATGGACGATAAGCTATCGGACTATACGGTGATTACGGCCACTTATTCCGTGGACGGAAAGACCGTGGGAAAGATAGGGGTTATCGGGCCCAAGAGAATGAAATACGGTGAAGTAACTTCCGTTATGGAATACCTGACGGAGAATCTGAATAATAGCTTCAAACTTGAAGATGGAAGTAATCTAAAATTAGAAGGCGGAGGAATTATCGATGATGAGTGATGAAATCAAAAAAGACGGAGTGGAAATTCCAATTGAGGAAGAAGTGGATGTAGCAGAAGATGTGGCAGAAGC
>CAJOQI010000023.1 GCA_905236895.1 uncultured Peptostreptococcaceae bacterium
AAAAATGATATCCACCCACGGATATTTCTGTTTTACGGCTTCGATGATATGCTCCTGCTGCATCATGCATCCGCAAACGCATGCGACGAAGTCGGGATTTTTGACCTTGATCTTCTTTAATTGCCCTAATGTGCCGAAAAAACGCTTATCCGCGTTTTCTCTGACACTGCATGTATTGATGATCGCGATATCGCTCGTCTCCCGATCCGGTATCTGGGTATAGCCTCTTTGTTGGAGCATCCCGGATATGGTCTCGGAATCGTGTTCATTCATCTGACATCCGAATGTGGTTATGTGAAATGTCTTACTCATCTATCTCCTTCATCCTTTGGGGCCCTATTCATAAGTCTGGTAATGGCATCCAAGGGCTCTATCTCTCCCTTTAAGCAAAGCATTATGGTCTCCGTAATTGGCATCTCCACACTGTATTTTTTGGCCAATTCGTAGGCTGCATTGCAGCTATAGATACCTTCAACAACCATGCCGATTTCATTAACCGCATCTTCCACGGATTTGCCCCGGCCTATAAGATTGCCGCAGCGAAGATTTCTTGAATGCATGCTTGTACATGTTACGATAAGATCTCCGATTCCTGCAAGGCCCGCAAAGGTTTCCATATTTGCTCCCATGGCCATACCAAGCCTTGAGATTTCAACTATACCTCTTGTCATCATAGCTGCCTTGGCATTGTCTCCAAAGCCCAGACCCTGAGAAATACCGGCCCCAAGAGCCATTATATTCTTTAAGGCTCCCGCAATTTCAACGCCGATAATATCGCCATTGGTATATATCCTAAATCTGTCGGTCATAAACTCTTCTTGTATTGTCTTTGCCGCTCCCGGATCCAAGGATGCTGCCACAACGGATGTGGGCTGGTTCTCCCCTACCTCCTCCGCATGGGAAGGCCCGGAAAGAGTAACAAAGCTATGATTTGGAGCTATCTCTTCTGCGATTTGAGACAGTCTAAGATTGGTATTTTGCTCTATACCCTTTGCCACATTTACAAGGATCGCATCCCGGGGAACAAAGGGAATGGCTTTCATAAGATTCTCTCTAAAGCTCTGTGAAGGCACAGCAAAGAGAACAATAGAAGCATCGCTAACCGCCTCACCATAGTCGTCACCGAAAAACTTCACCTCTTGGGGAATTGTAATTCCCTTAAGATAACGGGTGTTTTCTCTGGTTTCGGAAACCATATTAAGTTGCTGTGCATTTCTTGCGGCAACCCTTACTTCATGGTCCTTCTTGGAAAGAAGTACCGAAAGGGCCGTGCCGAAGCTGCCATATCCAATTATCCCAATTCTACTCATGTTTCTTAAAGCTAAGCTTGTTTTCCTCTCCTCTAATTATTCTTCCTATATTGGCCCTATGCTTGAATATGAGAATCCCTGCCATAAGAACCAGTGGAATCACCATGGGTCCCAAGATTATGGAAAGAATTGTTACACTAAAATAATCTATTACAATTGGTGCATCTCCGCCGTTTCCCAATACAAAAAGCAATACGAAAACAAAGGGGAAAATTGCGGCGGCTATCATGGAACCAAGGGAAACCATTTTTGTAAGTGCCACAACGACTATAAATACACCGAGACAAATCAAGGCGGACTTTATATCAAAGGCCAGAATAACTCCCAAAGCCGTGGCCACACCCTTTCCCCCTTGGAATTTAAGGAGCACCGGCCATACATGGCCAAGAAATACCGCAAGTCCTGCCCAAGCGGCTACAGTAAGACTGTTTCCAAGGGAGCAGCCCAAGGCATTACACATAATATAATAGCTAAGCTTCACGGGAATAAATCCCTTAAGCACATCTATTATCAAAGTAATGGCTGCTGCCTTTGGTCCCACAACCCTAAGGACATTGGTAGCCCCTGCATTGCCGGACCCTTCTTTCTTAATATCGTGACCCGAGGCCTTGGCAAGAATAGTTGAAGGCGATAGGTTCCCGATGAAGTATGAAGCAATTATCAAAACTGCCGCCAGAACATAATTTCCGCTAGTCATCGGCCTTCTCGCCTCTTTCTCTAAATACGAATTTTATGGAAGTACCTTCGAAGCCATAGGCCTCTCTAATTTTATTCTCAATATATCTGGAATAAGAGAAATGCATTAGTTCTCTGTCGTTAATGCTGAAGGAGAATAAAGGAGGCTTAACTCCAACCTGGGTTGCGTAATAAATCTTAAGCCTTTTACCCTTGTCAGAGGGTGGCTGATTCATAACAACCGCGTCGGCAATAAGGCTGTTAAGCTGTCCTGTGGATATTCTCATGGCGCGGTTTTCTGCCACATATTTGGCAGTCTCCATAACCTGAGGTAATCTCTGCTTTGTGAGCGCTGAGATAAAAATTATTGGAGCATAGGACATAAAGAGAAGCTCCGCTTCCAGCTTTCTCTTAAAATCTCTCATGGTATTGGTTTCTTTTTCGATAAGATCCCATTTGTTCACAACTACCACGATTCCTTTTCCCGCTTCATGGGCAACTCCGGCAATCTTCTTATCCTGCTCCGTAAGACCTTCGGATGCATCTATCATAAGAAGACATACATCACAGCGCTCAACAGAAGCCACAGCCCTTAAAACGCTGAACTTCTCTATATCTTCGTTTACCTTGCTTTTACGTCTAATACCTGCTGTATCGATCAGAATATAATTCTCATCATTCCAAGTAAAAGGAGTATCGATAGCATCTCTGGTTGTACCTGCAATGGGAGATACGATAACTCTATTCTCGTTAAGTAAGGCGTTAATAAGGGATGATTTCCCCACATTGGGTTTCCCTATAACCGCAATCCTTGTGGATTCCTCTTCCTCAGAATCCGTTTCAGGCAGGGCCGAAACCACCTCGTCAAGCACGTCTCCAAGATTAAGCATATTGGCAGCGGAAATTGGAATAGGTTCTCCTATTCCCAGCTCGTAGAAATCATAGAAATTATCCGGCATATTGGCAGGATTATCGATTTTGTTTACAAGAAGAATAACCTTCTTGCCGGTTCGCCTAAGCATTCCCGCAACTTCTTCGTCTGCGGAAGTAAGGCCATCCTTTCCGTCCACGATAAAAAGAATCACATCAGCCATATCTATGGCGATCTGAGCCTGCTCTCTCATCTGTGAAAGAATAATATCCTTGCTATCCGGCTCTATACCACCGGTATCGATAAGATCGAATCTTATACCTCGCCATTCAGCCTCCGCATAGATTCTGTCTCTGGTAACACCGGGAGTATCTTCTACGATAGCAACTCTTCTACCCACTATTCTGTTAAACAAAGTTGATTTGCCCACATTGGGCCTACCAACCACCGCAACTATCGGTCTTGACACTAAAGGATTCCTCCCGCAAATTCTCTTGGGTTAAATACTTTCAAATCTTCTATCTTCTCACCCACGCCTATAAATTTGATGGGGATATTAAACTCGTCAGTAACAGTAATGGCTATACCGCCCTTGGCAGTACCATCCAGCTTGGTAAGGACTATTCCCGTAATCTCAGCAGCCTCGTTAAACTCTTTGGCCTGAGATATGGCGTTCTTTCCCGTTGTGGCATCCAGCACCAGCAAAGTCTCCCTTGCAGCCTCAGGATATTCTCTTGAGATGATTTTGTTCATCTTTTCCAGCTCCTGCATGAGATTTCTCTTGGTCTGGAGCCTTCCTGCCGTATCGCAAATAAGCACATCTATATTTTTGGCCTTTGCTGATTGAATGGCATCATAGATAACAGCGGATGGATCCGCACCTTCCTGGTGGCGAACGGTATTAACACCGATTCTGTCTCCCCAGATTTCAAGCTGTTCACCTGCGGCAGCCCTAAAGGTATCCGCAGCAGCCAGCATTACTGTCTTTCCCTGTTGCTTGAGCCAGTGACCAAGCTTTGCTATGGTGGTGGTTTTACCTCCTCCGTTAATGCCTATCATCAGAATAACCAAGGGAGTCTTATCGCTAAGCTTAAGCCTATCTCCTTTATCTATACTCCAGGTAATAACGCTAACCAGGGAGTCCTTGACTCGATCCGGATTGGTAATTCTATTAAACTTTATATGGTCCCTTAAGTCCTGCATGATACGCATGGTGGTATCCATGCCTATATCTGAAGTTATAAGAACTTCTTCCAGGTCTTCATAGAGACTCTCGTCGATTTCCTTATGACCACCGATGGCCTCTGTGAGACGCTCCGACAGTCTTCCAAAGAAACCTTTCTTTTCTTCAATAACAGACATTATTCATCTCCTAAATCAAATTCATCACCAAGTCTGAGGCTCAGCACCTTGGAAATACCGTGTTCCGGCATTGTTACGCCATAGAGAACATCAGCGTGTTCCATGGTAGCTTTCTGGTGAGTAACCAAGGTAAACTGAATCTCCCTGAAGTTCTTCAGATAATTGGCAAATCTGTCGATATTTGTATCGTCCAAAGCCGCCTCAACCTCGTCCAGAATGCAGAATGGCGTAGGCTTGGTTTTAAGAACGGCGAACA
>CAJOQI010000024.1 GCA_905236895.1 uncultured Peptostreptococcaceae bacterium
CAGGAGAGGGCCAGCCAAACGGACTCGGAAGATCCCATGAAAAACATCGGCATCAAAATGGTTATGAAGCTGGCTGAGGACGTAACATATAACAGTGTCTTGGGCTTAAATGTGCTTACCATTATCTTAAATAAAAAAGAGAGTGGAGCCCGGTAGGTGGCTTATGAAACTGAAAACCATCTTCTTTAGTCCCACAGGTGGAACGGAAAGAATAGCAAGAATAATAACGGAGGAGATTGCCCTTAAGCTGGGACTATCTCCTGAGTATATTAATATAACTTCTCCTGGATCCAGGGAGGGGGATCTTGTCTTTTCAGAGGACATTCTTATTGCCGTTTTCCCAACCTATGCAGGACGCCTTCCTAACAAAATCATGCCTGACATAAAGAGAATTGTTAAATCCAATGGTTCTTCTTTGGCTGTTGCTGTAAGCGTATTCGGAAATCGAAGTTACGGTGACGCACCAAGGGAGCTGGCTCTTTTGCTTGAAGAAAAGGGCTTTAAGATTGCAGGCATGGGAGCCTTTGTTTCTGAGCATGCCTTTTCGGAAAAGGTGGGAATAGGGCGGCCGGATAATGATGATGTAAGGATGATTAAGGAATTCGCAGATGCCTTGGGCGAGAAGTTAAATGGAATAGGAGAGCAAAATGCCACCGGCGATCCATCCCCAGGCGACACTTCCCTTGGCGGAATTGGCATTGATTTCGATCACGTGGAACTTTTGCCCTATTACACGCCCTTAAAAGAAGATATGACTCCCGCCGGCTTTCTAAAGGCAAAGCCTGTCCTTGACCATGAAAAATGCATTGGCTGTGGTCTCTGTGAGAAGAGCTGCCCCGTAGGAAGCATTGAAGAAGTATTTGATAAAGGCCTTGGAAAGAGAGTATACGAGACCACCGGAATCTGCATTAAATGTCAGGCCTGCATCAAGATATGCCCGGAGAAAGCCAGAGTCTTCAAGGACGAGGACTTCCTGTCTCATATAAGGATGCTGGAAGAAAACTACGGCGATAGATGCGAAAAGCAATTCTATATAGTGTGAAGCAGAGTAATTCCCCGTGAGAACAGTAGGAAAAATAAAACCGGTACCCTTGACCTATATTTGGACAAAAAAGTACCGGTCTTTGTTTTCCTATAGTTAAGCGTCACCAATTACAGCTTGCTGAAGTCCGAAGCAGGATGCTTGCAGAGAGGACAGATGAAGTCTTCAGGCAGATCTTCGCCTTCGTGGATATATCCGCAGATGTCGCAGACCCAACCCTTCTTCTCCGTATCGGGCTTTGGCTTAACCTCTTTTTGATAGAAGCTATAGGTCATGGTCTCGACGCTGTTGAGAACCACGGACTCGCTGATACTGCAAAGGAACATCCAGTGGGAGCCTAGGTCAACAGTCTCAAATACATCCAATGACATATAGGAATTGGCGTATTTGGTCAAATAGGGAAGTCCGTTGGATGAAACATCAAAGTGCTCATAATCTTTGAACTTATCTACGGTCCTTCCTGACTGGAATCCAAAGTGCTGGAAAACTTGGAAGGGTGCCTGCTCGTTAAGTGTGCAGACATTAAGCTTCTTGGTACGTCTGATAATGTCGGCGGAATAATTTGCTTTGTTGATGTTTACAGCGATTGTATTGGGGTTGCTTGCAACCTGAGAAACTGTGTTTACAATCTGTCCGTTATGCTTGTTGCCGTCGTTGCAGGTAACCACATAGAGGCCGTAACCTATCTTGAAGAGCGCGTTAGAATCGATCTTGGATTCTTCGCTTACTTCAACTTTGTTGTAGCCGGTGGCCAGCTCTGCGGCCAGGTCCATAATCTGCTGAGTGGATTCTTCATTGAGTGAGGAGAGAATCGTAACACTGTTCTTGGTGAATTCGATGTCTTTAAGATTCTCCAGTTTGCTGCGCATAACCTTTGCTGCGGTGGGACCCCAGGAGCCGTTTTCAATCAAAGCGATGGTTCTCTTCTGATAGTTCCTCTCCACCAGCATATCGATGAACTCCCTCATATAGGGGAAGATGTCTGTATTGAATGTGGTGGTTGCAAGAACCAGTTTGTCGTAGCGGAAGGCATCCTCAACGCATTCAGGCATATCGCTTCTGGCCAGATCGTTAAGAACAACCTTTTGCGCGCCTTGCTTTTTAAGTTCTTCTGCCAAAAGCTCCACAGCCTTTTTGGTGTTACCGTAGATGGAAGTATAGCAAATGCAAACTCCGTCGGTCTCGGGAAGATAGGAAGACCAGGTGTCGTAGAGTCCGATATAGTATTCCAGATCCTCGTCGAGAATTGGTCCGTGGAGAGGGCAAATGGTTTCGATTTCAAATCCCGCCAGCTTGCTCAGCAAAGACTGAACCTGCGGGCCGTATTTTCCAACGATGCCAAAATAATAGCGACGAGCTTCGCATGCCCAGCCCTCAGGATCCTCTGTGTCCAAAGCACCGAACTTTCCGAAAGCGTCGGCGGAGAACAAAGTCTTTGATGCGGATTCGTAGGTAACCATAACCTCGGGCCAGTGAACCATGGGAGCAAAGATGAAGTTAAGCTCATGAGTTCCCAGAGTTAAGGTGTCACCGCTTTCAACCTCCAGCTTATTCACTATCTTAAGGGTAGGGAAGAACTGTTCAATCATCTTGAAGGTCTTCTTGTTTCCAACCACGGTGATATTGTTGTAGATATTGAGGAGCATGCCGATTGAGGCGGAGTGATCCGGCTCCATATGATGGACAACCAGATAGTCGGGGGCTTTGCCATTTAAGGCTTCTTGAACATTGGCAATCCATTCGTCGGTCTTCTTCTGGTCAACGGTGTCCAGAATGGCGATCTTTTCGTCCATAATTACAAAGGAATTATAGGACATGCCAAGGGGCACATCATAATGTCCTTCAAACAAGTCGATTTCGTGATCGTTCACACCTACGTAATAAATGTTTTCTTTTGTTTTGTTAATCATAATTACCTTCCACTTCTATAGATTCTATATTGATTTGAGTTATAGTTTGAGAAAAAATTATCTAACTTGTATAATAACATAAATCCCTTTTTAATTAAATAGAGAGAGAAGATTACGGATTATAAATCCTTTACTGCGGAGGAAAAATGGAAATATATGAGCAGGCGGGAAATATCAGAATCGATACCCATGGTGAAAACCAAGTGATGCAGAAGCTATTTAATAAAATGGGCTTTGTCCGTTGCGGTATCATTCATGTGCCCCAGGACAATTATCCCAGAATTGCCTTTCAGAAATACAACGCAGAATGCAATTCACAATTCAGTTCAAAAAAGCAATGATTAACACATAAGTGTATGAAAACCGGCAGAACAATTCTGTTGGTTTTTTGATTGAAAGCGTAAAGGTGACTTTGTCACGGAATTACCTCGATGCATATGGTAGCATAAGGGCAAATAATAGGAGGCATATATGAAAAGAATGATAGTGATAGGGCTGGCTTTGATGCTGGCTATTGGAAGCCTTGCGGCCTGCGGCACAAATAAAGAAAGCGGCAGTGCAAGCGGTGGAGCAAGTGGAAGCGAAAGTGCCAGTGCAGGCGAAAGTGCAAGCAATAGCGAAAGCACCGGCACAGAGGGCACATCCCGATATGAAAACATTAGCCAAGAAGAAGCCCTTAAGATAATGGAAGAGGAAGAGGGCTATATAATACTTGATGTTAGAACCAAGGAAGAGTTCGACGCAGGACATATTCCCGAGGCAGTAAATATTCCGGTTGAGACCATTGGCGATAAGGAGCCTGAGGAACTGCCGGATAAGGATCAGCTTCTGCTTATTTACTGCAGAAGCGGAAACAGAAGCAAGCAGGCTTCGGAGAAACTGGTAGAGCTGGGATATACCAATATACTTGAATTCGGCGGCATCAATACCTGGCTCGGCGAAGTGGTGACAGACTAAAAGCAAAAGAGAAAGCAATAGAAAAGGAAATAGAAAGTAGGAGGAAATACAAATGAGCTTTTTAGACTTTTTAAGAGGATCAAATATCAACGAAGGAGTTGAGAATTATAAGGCGACCCAGGGAGCCTTTCTTATAGACGTTAGAGAAGACGATGAGTTTAGGGGTGGACATATTCCGGGAAGCAAGAATGTGCCCTTAAGCAGAATCGGCAGCATTAAGAACGTTGTTAAGGATACTGCTGCTCCCGTATTCGTTTACTGTCTCTCCGGAGCAAGAAGCAGCCAGGCTGCAGGGTATCTTAAACGCATCGGATATGAAAGTGTGACCAATATCGGAGGAATCAGCGGTTATAACGGCTCGCTGGAGAGATAGAATCGTTGCGCAGTTCCCTTTGGGGAAGAAAAGGAGAAAAAATGAAAGTAGTAATCGTAGGTGGAGTTGCAGGTGGCGCAACGGCGGCGGCCAGAATCAGAAGGCTAGATGAGAAGGCGGAAATCAAGGTGTTCGAGAAATCGGGCTTTGTTTCCTATGCTAACTGCGGTCTTCCATATTATATCGGAGGAGTAATTGAGGATCCCGAGGAGCTGACGCTTCAGAGCCCGGAAAGCTTCTATGAAAGATTTAGAATAGACGTCAAAGTCAACCACGAGGTTATGGCAATCCACCCGAAAGATAAGAATGTGGTGGTAAAGAATTTGGAGACCGGTGAAGAGTGGGAGGAGAGTTACGATAAGCTGCTTCTTTCCCCCGGAGCAAAGCCCATAATTCCGGATATGCCGGGAACAGAACTTCCCGAAGTTTTCTCTCTTAGAACAGTTGAAGATACTTTCGCTATAAGGAATTTTGTTGATAATGAAAAACCAAAAACCGCAATTATCTCCGGAGGTGGTTTTATAGGCCTGGAGGTTGCGGAGAACCTGGTTGAACAAGGGGTAAAGGTTACCATCGTTCAGATGGATAAGCAGGTAATGAGTCCTTTGGATCCGGAAATGGCTTCCTTTATTCATGGGGAATTGAGGAATGCGGGAGTAGAACTGGTTCTTGAAAATACCTTGACCGAAATCGGATACGGAGAGAAGGGGGATAAGAAAAAGCTTCTATGCAAGCTTCAGACCGGCGAAACCCTTGAAGCGGATATGGCAATTCTCGCCATTGGCGTTCTTCCTGAAAACAAATTAGCCAAGGAAGCTGGCCTTGATCTTGGTATGAAAGGGGCCATCGTAGTTAACGACAGATTGGAAACCTCAGCCAAGGATGTATATGCGGTGGGAGATGCAATTCAGGTTAAGCAATATACAACCGGTAAGGATGCAGTGATTTCTTTGGCAGGTCCTGCCAATAAGCAGGGAAGAATTGCGGCAGACAATATATGTGGACTTGATAGCCGTTTTGAGGGATCCCAGGGTTCTTCGGTTATAAAGCTATTTAATCTAACCATTGCTTCCACAGGTATTAACGAAAAGATAGCGGCCTTTGAAGGTCTTAATTACGATAAGATTTATCTCTCTCCCACAAACCATGCAGGCTATTATCCCGGCGGAAAGCTGATGACCATGAAGGTTCTCTTTGATCCAAAGGAGGACAAGCTCTTGGGCGCCCAGATTGTTGGCTACGATGGAGTGGACAAAAGAATCGACGTGCTGGCAACAGCCATGCATGCCAAGGTTCCCGCTTCCAAGCTTAAGGAATTGGATTTGGCTTACGCACCGCCATATTCCTCAGCAAAGGATCCGGTCAATATGGCAGGCTTCATGATTGAGAATATTGAAGAGGGAAGAGTTAAGCAATTCTTCTTTGATGATGTGGCTGAACTTCCGAAGGACGGCAGCGTGACCCTTCTGGATGCCAGAACGGAAGAGGAATACGAAGAAGGTCACGCGGAGGGATTTATCAATATCCCGGTAGACGAGCTGAGAGAGAGGATGGAAGAAATTCCAAAAGAAAAACCGCTCTATGTTATGTGTCAGAGCGGTCTGAGAAGCTATGTTGCTTGTCGAATCCTTATGCAGGAAGGCTACGACGCATATAACTTTGCCGGCGGCTATAGGCTCTATGAGGCCATCGCCACAGACAAAGCAATGGCTCAGCAGGCTTATCCCTGCGGAATGGATCGCAAGTAGTTGAGTTTTTCCATATCGGCTATGGTGATGGCGCCACGGGCAAGGGTTACCATACCTTCCGACTGGAAATACTTAAGCATCCTGGTTACCACTTCTCTTGCGGTGCCAAGATGATTGGCAATTGTATCATGTGTGATGTTAAGCGTCTTGGATTCTTCCAAGGCGCTTTCTTCTATTAAGAAATTGGCCAGCCGTTTATCAAAGGAATGCCATATCACCTGTTCCATGAGCCACATAATGTCCGACATTCGGCTTGCCATGATTTCGTTGGTATAATTGTTTACGGCGATGGAGGAGTCCATCAGATTCTGATAAACATCCGTCGGGATGAGGAAGAAGGTGGTTTCCTTTTCCGCGGATACGCTGATGTCAAACTGCAAGCTCCTGATTATGCAGGAGGCGGAGAACAAACATATATCTCCCTCAAGGAGGCGATAGAGGGTAATCTCTCTGCCGCCTTCGGAAACGATATACGCTCTGAGCTGACCCGAGGTAACCAAAAGAAGACCGGTGCATTCTTTTCCCATGCCGTGAACCATTTCTCCGGCCTTAACCTTGGATAGGGTGGCGGTCTTCTCAAGCAGGGCTTGCTCCTCTTTATTAAGCTTATGCCATATTGGCAGGTAATCTGAAATCTTCATGGCTTAAGTATATCAAAGAATACCGCTCTATTAAACATAAATGTACTTATAGGAACAGGCTATATCTACATAGTGTTTTTATGTATTATCACTTTAACTATATGCTATGTATAATAGCGAACATGAACAAACAAAAAACATTAAACTAAAAGCGAGAGGTGAAACATAATGAAGAAAGTATTTGCAATTTTATTAATCAGTGTACTTAGTATCGGACTTTTAGCAGGCTGCGGCGGTAATGGTTCCGGCGGGAATTCCGGCGCAGCGGATGCGGATAAGGTAATCAAGGTTGGTGCAACTCCTGTACCCCATGCCACCATTCTGGAGGATGCGGTTAAGGATGCCCTGGCAAAGGACGGTTGGACTCTTGAGACAGTAGTATTTGAAGACTATGTTCTTCCCAACACTTCCTTGGAAGAGGGTGAACTGGACGCCAACTATTTCCAGACCCTGGGTTATATGAATCAGCAGAACGCTGACGCAGGTCTCCACCTGGCAGCAGTTGCAGGCGTTCATATCGAACCAATGGGAATCTATTCTGAGAAATATACCAGCTTGGATGAGCTTCCCGACGGAGCAACAATCGGTATCCCCAACGATCCGGATAACGGAAGAAGAGGCGTAGACCTTTTGGTTCAGAAGGGACTCCTTAAGTCCGCCGGAAAATACGGCGAAGACGAGAACTATAACGAAGACGC
>CAJOQI010000025.1 GCA_905236895.1 uncultured Peptostreptococcaceae bacterium
CCGTCTGAGACCACCCTGAAACGGTCTGTAACGGGTATATCGTCTTCAAAAGGCATCCTAAGAAAAAGCCCAAAAGCCTTCAAATTACTGATTTTTCAGCAATGAAAAAGCCTCGGAAGACATACACTTCCAAGGCCAAAAATATGGTGGAGATGGTGGGAGTCGAACCCACGTCCGAAAGCATTTCCACTTGACTTTCTCCGAGCGCATCCGATGCTTAAGTTTTCGCCCGAAAGGCTGTCCACCGGCAGGCCACCCTCCGAGTTATCCCGTAAAATCCTCCGAGGCTACGGGCGTTGCCCCGGATTTACCTACATATTACATCCATCTCCCGCCTGTAAGTGAGCAAGGAGCGGGACGCGGCTGCGTAATTAGGCAGCGATTGCGAAATTATTGTTTGCGTTTATATTTAACGGCCAGTTTTTAACGTAGATCCAGCAACTACGGCTCGCTTATCAAACTTCTACACCCCCGTCGAAACCTTTACACCCCCGGGTTATGTATGGGCTCCATCGGCCTTGCTCTTGCCGACGAGTCTGCCCTTCGTTTGTTTATCAATAATTATATACTCCGATACAAACATCGGTCAACAGTATTATACCACAGGTTTAACGACGTCTCCTCATAGCCCTTTCCATATCTCTTTCCGCATCTCTCTTGGCTATGGTTTCTCTCTTGTCGTAATTCTTCTTGCCTCGGGCAACGGCTATTTCTATCTTCGCCTTACCCTGTTCATTGATATACATAGTTAAGGGAACCACCGTAAGTCCCTTCTTTGTAATATAACCGGTCAGCTTCATTATCTCCCTCTTATGGAGCAAGAGTTTTCTCGGCCTGAGACTATCTACATTATATCTATTCCCCTGCTCATAAGGGCTGATGCTCATGCCCAGAATAAGCAGCTCGCCGTTTACCACCTTGCAATAGCTTTCTTTGATGCTGACTTTGCCGGCCCTTACGGATTTGATTTCCGTCCCGGTCAGAACGATTCCCGCTTCTATGGTTTCTTCTATAAAATAGTCATGGCGAGCCTTTTTGTTATTGGCCACCAGCTTCTTTTCTCTCTTTGCCATATCAGTCTCCCTTATAGGGATTCTCTATCCCACCGATCTTGTTGAAGGGATAAAGACGAAGAAAGACTTTTCCCACAATGGCATCATAAGGAATAAACCCCACCTCGGGAGAGCGGCTATCTACGCTAACCAGTCTATTGTCTCCCATGCAGAAGAGAGTTCCTTCCGGCACTATAAGATCCACGATTTCACCGTTGGTGCTTTGATCCTTGGTATAATCGTCCCTTTGTTCCTCGCCGTTAATATAGACCTTCCCCTGGGTTACGGTAATGCTATCCCCGGGAAGCCCTATAACTCTCTTGATGAGAAGCTTGCTTTCTCCCTGATCGTCAGCCAGTTCGGAGCGGAAAACTATTACATCCCCTCTCTGGGGTTCTCCTCCCAACAGGCCATAGGACTGTCTGTTCACAAGCAAATAGTCGTTGGTATAGAAATTGGGCTCCATGGATCTTTGCTTTACGATTGTAGGCTTGATGAATTGCATGATAACCAGGGCAACGATAATCGCCACCAAAATATCTCGAATCCACTCTCTTATTATTGTGGACTTGCTTTCCTTTTCTTCCTGCTCTACCTCTTTAGCAATTTCTTCCGACCTTATTGTATCTTCCCTTAAGATGTCTTGATCCATTTTACTTCTCCCGGCTCTTTCCCAGGAGTCCTTTCTCTATTTCCTTGAAAAGTTCAGGTTTCTCCGCCTTCACTCTCCGTCCTTCTATTATAAGCTCCGCAGCGTGGAGCAATTGATCTCCCAGACCAAAGGCCTCTTTCATCCTTCGATTTATCTTGGGATCTCCGTATTTTCTATCGCCAATCACAGGATATCCGGCAGCTGCCAGCTGAGCCCTGATCTGATGGGTTCTTCCTGTGAGAATCCTAACCCTGAGCAAAGTAAACCCATTCCCTGTTTTCAAAGGCTCCGCCAAGGTTTCCATATACTTGCCTTCGCCCTCTGCCGCACCTACCTTAACTCGGTTCCTCTCTTCGTCCTTGGTCATGGTGCCTGTTAGTGTAATGCTCTTCTTCACATTACCCTTAACAATGGTAAGATAGTATTTCTCCGCCTCCCCAGCCTTTATGGCCTTTGCCAGTTTTCTCTGGGCTTCCGCGGTCTTACCAAAGGCCACCAGTCCCGTGGTATTTCGATCCAGTCTATTTGCCGGCGCCGGTGTAAAGGTTTTTTCAAGCCTTGGCACATAGGCCCCTTCTTCGATTAGATAGTCAACAACCTGATTGGTGAGATGGTTTTTCTTCTCTTTACCATCTCCGTGGGTGAGAAGACCATAGGGCTTATCTACTACGATTATTTCTTCGTCTTCATAGGCAATGGCGAAGGTTCTCTTTGCTCCACCTTCAGAGGGCTTTTTTTGATACTTCTCAATCAAAGCCCGGTCCACAAAGATGGCGAGCATATCTCCCTCTTCCAGTCTTTGTTCCGCCTTTCCCTTCTTTCCGTTCACCTTAACATCCTTTCGAAGCATCTTATAGATGAAAGAAAGGGGTGCCTTGGGTAAATATTTTCTGAGGAAGCGATCCAGCCGCTGTCCCCCGTCATTTTGGGTTATTTCAACGTTAATCACGGCTTTCATTATACATCAAGGCCCTTTTTTATGCAAAATCTAATTTGCGACATTTCCCCAACTGTGGTAGATTATAGGTGTATCTTTTCATATTAATTAGGGGGAATATTGGGATGAAAAAGATCCGTGATTTTTTCTACAATTGTAACGACATAATTGCCGTATTGATTATTCTTTTGGCTGCCGCCACCCTTATTTACTGGCGGGTCAATATTATATTGGATTATCCCGCTACTCTTGCAGCGGAAAATGCCGTTGACCATAGCGATACGGATAATGAAGTAATCATCGAAGAAGCGGAAACCACCTCTGATGATGAAACCGCCGACGCAGAGAAGGCCGAGGCCGAAGCCGAAGTAAAGGATGAGGAGGCCAAAGAAGAGGAAGCCGCCACCAAGGATGATGAAACAAAGGATGGCAAAGAGGCCGAGTCAGCCGAGACAAAGGACGAAGAATCCAAGGACGCCGAGGCTAAAGAGAGCGAAGAATCCAAAGACAAGAAGGATGAAGACAAGGAAGATGAGAAAGGTCCTTGGAAGGACGGAAAGCTTAAGGAAGATATGCTTGTATATATCGAGCCCGGCGATGCTGTAAGCGCCGTTGAAATCCTTGTGGATGCAGGCATATTTGAATCCTATGATGAATATGTGGAGCTCTGCGAAAAGGAAGACATCAATCCCGGTTCCATCCAGACCATGGAATTTACCTTGGCCGAAGGTTCCACCAAGGAAGATATTATTAGACTTGTAACCAATAACTGATGGGTTAGGACCCTGCCCTTCCCATGTTTTCAATGAAATATCCAGGAGGTTTTTATGGCTCTAGTAACAACAAAAGAAATGTTCGCAAAAGCCCTTACGGACGATTATGCAGTTGGTGCTTTCAATGTGAACAATATGGAAATCATTCAGGGTATCGTTGATGCCGCCAAGGAGGAGCAGGCTCCCCTGATTCTCCAGGTTTCCGCCGGCGCTCGTAAATACGCCAAGCCCGCTTATCTGCTAAAGCTGGTGGAAGCGGCTATCGAAGACACCGGTCTCGACCTGGCTCTTCACCTTGACCACGGAGAGGATTTTGAAATCTGCAAGTCATGCATTGACGGCGGATTCACCTCTGTTATGATCGACGGCTCCAAGCATCCCTTTGAGGAAAACATTGCTCTCACCAAGCAGGTTGTTGAGTATGCTCACGACCACGGCGTAGTTGTAGAAGCCGAGCTGGGCAAGCTGGCAGGAGTTGAAGACAACATCAAGGTAGACGCACGTTCCGCCACCTTCACCGATCCTGATGAGGCTGCCGAATTTGTTGCGAAGACCGGCGTTGATTCCCTTGCTATCGCCATTGGAACAAGCCACGGTGCTTATAAATTC
>CAJOQI010000026.1 GCA_905236895.1 uncultured Peptostreptococcaceae bacterium
AACTATGTCAAAAAAGAATATTGTAAAGATTGAAGGTTCGGGAAGAGGAACCAGATATAGAATTAATGACTAATAACACATAAGTATAGGTTATGTTATGGTCTCATAAAGAATCATCCTTTTCTCGATGGGAATAAGAGAATAGGCACACACGTCATGCTGGTTTTGTTGGCAATAAACGATGTTTATTTGGATTATGAGGATGATGAATTAGTTGAGATAATCATGGGCGTAGCAGCTGAAAAAATTATCCGATGAGGATCTAACTAATTGGGTAAACAATCATGTGGTGAGATAAAACCATAGATGAGAAATAGATGAGAAAATGAAGGACAGGTAGTAGTGGAAAATCAAAATATCAAAGAAATAGTAAAAGAAGAAATAGAGGAAGCGGTCCAAACAGGTGCCACCAAGATTAATATCCCTATTTACAACAAGTTCAAAGGGAAGACTCTGGAAGGCCATAAGACCTGGAAACTTTCGGAAGAAGAGAACAAAAAGATCAAAACCATAGCCTGGATTTGGATTGCCGGGTGGATAATCGGGCTTGTTCTCTTTGCTTATTTCAAAGCCCGGGGCATTGGCTGGGTGCTGCTCTTTGCCTGCATCTTTGCTCCCGCCATAGCCCTTTGGATAACCATGATGCGTATGGCCTTTAGAAAGAACAAAGAAGACCCAATGGAAATCAAATATTATGACGTGGACTATGAGCAAAACTATATAACCGGAGAAGGCTACGACAATACGGAAGAAATCACCAAAGAAGAGTTCTTTGGCAGAGATAATTAAGAGATAAAAAAGGTAAGGAGAATAAAATGAAAACGGTATATGATTTTACGGTAAAAGACAGGAAGGGAAAGGAAGTTAGCTTGTCCGAATATGAGGGCAAGGTGCTTTTGATTGTAAATACAGCAACAGGCTGTGGATTCACACCGCACTACGAACCCCTGGAAGCCATGTATAAAGAGTATAGGGAAGAGGGGTTTGAGATTCTGGATTTTCCCTGCAACCAGTTTGCTAACCAGGCACCGGGAACGGAGGATGAGATTCACGAATTCTGCACGCTGAAGTTCGGAACGGAATTTCCTCAGTTTGCCAAGATCGATGTAAACGGCGATAGTGCGGATCCTTTGTTTGAATATTTGGCCTTGGAAAAGCCTTTCCAGGGATTTGGCAAGGGCGTGAAGAACGCGGCCCTGAACAAATTCGCAGAAATGAACAACAAAGCTTTCGGCGACAAGGCATATATCAAATGGAATTTCACCAAATTCCTGATCAATCGCCAGGGAGAAGTTGTTGCCAGGTTCGAGCCCACCGTGGATATGGACGAGGTGAAAAAGGCCGTAGCCACAGAGCTTGGGAAATAGTTGAATATCAAAACCATTGCAAAAAGACTAAAAAGTGTTAAAATATTATCAGAGAAAAAGTCCGCAGCCTATGGTATGGATAAATAAATCTACCGGGGGGAAGCGGACATTTTATTAAAAAAGAAAAGAAAGGAAATGGCTATGTATAACACACTAAAGTATGAAGTTAAAGATGGTCTTGCATTTGTAACAGTTAATAGACCTGAATCCCTTAACGCTCTTAATACAGAGGTTCTTCAAGAACTGTATGCCTGCTTCGATGCAATTGACAAGGACGATGAGGTTAAAGCAGTTGTTGTAACCGGCGAGGGCCGTTCCTTTGTTGCCGGCGCTGACATCTCCGAAATGGTTAACCTTGATCAGAAGGCCGGAGAAGAGATGATGGCTCAGGGTCACAAGACCATGACCAAGATAGAGACCACCTCCAAGGCAGTTATCGCTGCTGTTAACGGATTTGCTCTTGGCGGCGGATGTGAGCTTGCTATGGCTTGCGACATCAGAATCGCTTCCGAAAAGGCTATCTTCGGTCAGCCTGAAGTAGGTCTGGGAATCATCCCCGGATTCGGCGGAACAGTAAGAATGCCCAAGCTGGTAGGAAAGGGCATGGCCAAGTATGTTATCATGACCAACGACAAGCTGAAAGCTGACGAAGCTCTCAGAATCGGTCTGGTAGAGAAGGTAGTTGCTCCTGAAGAACTTATGGCTGAAGCTGAAAGAATCGCTCGCATGACTATGGCTCAGGGTCCCTTCGCAATCGCTCAGGCTAAGAAGGCTATCGATGGCGAATTCGACATCAAGCTTGAAGATGCATCCGCAATGGAAGTTAAGCTCATCGGCGAGTGCTTCGCTACAGAGGATCAAAAGGAAGGCATGAGAGCATTCCTGGAGAAGAGACCTGCAGAATTCAAGAATAAATAAGCTGATAACTCCAAGAAAAACTATAACTTAAAACTTATTCAATTCCTGTACCACTTCAACTCTTGAAGTGGTACTTGTTTTTTTTAGGAGATTGGAAATATGAAACCTTACGGTGTTCTTGGAGATGAAGCATCTTTCCGCTATTTCTGAGTCGGAAAGACCCTCCGCAAGACACTTAAGAACCTCCATTTCCCGAGAGGTAAGGCCGTATTTCTCTGAGTAAAGAGCAAAGCGCTTTGCATCGCTCATGGGCTCCGGCACCATTCTCTTACTTGCCATTATCACGAACAAAGCGAGAAGGGGAAGGAATAAAGCCGCAGAGAAAATAAGCTGTGCAATATTGGAAATGGATACGTTTAGGAAAAGAACTGCAATTATGGTTTCCGTTAAGCGAGACACGAATAGCCCCACAGGTGCCAGATAAAGGTATTCCAGACGCTCATAACCAATATTGGTAAAAGAAATCACATAGTAAATGCTTATGAACCCCCTAAAGATATAGCTGATGCTTAATGCCACAGTTCCGGTTATGCCTCCTCCTACCAAGGTAAGCATGATCAAAGGATAGGTGAGGCTTGCAATAACAAGCACCTCACAGATAAACCTATTTTTATCCATTATAAAGCCTGCCAGAATAAGGCCAACGGCATAGAAAGCTCTGATGAGATTCCAGTTAACGGACTCCGCAACGGGAAGGGAGTAAAAAAGGCCGGAGCCGATTATGAATATGGTCATGGCGATTATAATAATCGGAATAAGATAGTTAAGCTGCAACTCCTTTATATCAGATTTTTGGATAATTCTAGTGAGGGGGCTGTCTCCTGAGGGGGCGATGAGATCCTGACCCCAATATACCAAAAAGATGGTTATACTTGCCAGGATAAGGTAGAGAGCTGTAACCTCCTTTGATACAAGCAAGGTCCCGCCATGAACCAAGGAGAATAAATATGTTCCTAAGCTGGCAATGGCATAGGCCAGCCCAAAGCAAATACCGGATTTTCCCGGGGGAATGAACCTGCTAAGGAGGGTAAGATAGAAGCCAAAATATATGCCTATGTGAAGGTTAAATACATAACCTGTTATTTCTATAACCAAACCGCTGTTTGCTAGCTGTGATAGGGTCATGAATAGGGAACCTGTCACTAAGAGCAGGATGAAAAGTTTTCGATTTCCGAAGAGTTTAGGTAGCTTCACAAGGCCAAGAGAAAATATAAGTATGCCTAAAGCCTGGAAGAAATAATTAAAGACAGAGGAAACCATATCTACCTGCTTTTCCGTGTAAAAGTCCATAAGTCTAAAGCTTTGGGACATATAGGCGGAGCCGGTAAAGAGAAAACAAAGAGCTATTATAGATGTGTAAATTAAATACTTTTTTCTATTCATATCATAGACCCACTAAATATAACCAAATTGTATATAAATAGAAAGGGGCAATCAATAGTTAAACGCCTTAAAATAGTAAACCTATCACTTTTCAAACACCACTTTCCTCATGTGATAACTATAATAAGGGTAGAAATAAATATGTAGTTATGGGGAAGGAGGATAACCCGATGAAGTTGTTAAAAAAAGGACTAACCATTTGCCTTGCTGTGCTTCTCATTGCAGCAGGCTTTTCACCTGCTGCTCAGGTAAGGGCGGAGGATAAATTGGAGCTTACCATAGGGTTTGAGGATGGTTATAGCCTTGAGCAGGGCCATGTGGAATACAAGATGGATGGTGGGGATTGGATATCTGTGAATGGAAATAATACTTTGGATATTTCCGGTGCAGAATCCTTAATTCTTAAGATTGTTGCGGAGCCGGGCTATGAGGTTAACTTTGATGAGGGACCCTATCTTGCAGACGGAGGCCCAGGCACTGCCTTTAATGCAGGAGATATGGAAGCTGAAAGAGAAAAACTCATAGGAGATGGAGTGGAGGCGGTGCTTCCTTCTGAGCGAGGTATATCCCTTACAGGGATTAAGTTTAGGGATGTTCCCGTATCCAATAATGGAACCGTATCCATAGATATTACGGGCCCTGAGTTGGAGTACTGGAATTCTGACATACCTTCCAGAATAACCTTCTTTATTAATACTCCCCAGGAGGATGAGGAAATCATCCAGATGGGCAGGGAGAATATTGAATTTAAGGGAGATTATACCATTCAAGGGGAATTTGTTCAGGGTGCATCGGGAGTAAAGACCAAGGAACCTGTTCCTATAGAATATGATTACGACGGAAAAGGTGAGGTTTCCTTTATAGTTAAAATCAGCAATGCAAGCACCAAAATCACCAAATTCCTAATAAACGGAAGGGACTATAAAGATCAGTGCCCCCAAACAGATGCAGAGTTTTTGGATTCACTGTGGGGACCTAGATCCGTGGAGTATAGCATAAATAATGTCCCCCATGCTGATCACTATGATGTAGTCATAGAAGCAAAGTTCGATGAACTGATGGGTGGCTTTGGCTGGAACTACCTATCTGAAGAGACCCTTAGCGGAGATGCCCGTGAGGACTGCATAGCCCATGGAACCCTTTCCTTTATTGAGGGAGAGTACGAGGGTATGACGTTTAAATCTGCCGCTGAATGGAATGGATACAAGCACGGACCCAATAAAACCACGATTTTTGAATGGAAAGACGGGTTGAAGGAATATGAGGATGAAAGGGATGCTTGGGGAAGCGCCGCCTTCCCAAGGGGAGCGGTAATCACATTTAAACTCATTCCCGATGAAGGCTACCAGCTTACATCCTTGTTCGGAGATAAGGACTTGGAGCCTCAGGAAGAGCCCGGGGTGTATAAAATCACTATGACCGGAGGAATGAACTCCCACCTTATGGCTACATTTACCGAGACAGAGGATGCGGTTGACCCCCAGGCAAAGGCTGTTAAGGGCGGCGATGTTTCCAATCTTTACAATCCCTACGGTGAAGGCACCATGAAGCTTAATGTATGGGATACGGAAACAAATGCGGAATCAGAGGCAAGATTTACAGAGATGGCAAGCTCTGAGGGGGCAGAAATCCAGGAATACATAGATATAAATCTTGCAAACACAATCTATAAAGCAACAGATGATCCCAATGAAGCCTGGGATAGACCTGTGAGCGAGCTTGAAAAGCCTGCCACCATAAATCTGGAACTTGAGAATAGCTACGAAGGGAAGGACATAATTGTAATCCATGAGCATGATGGAAAGTGTGAGGTGATTGAGACGGAGTTTGACGGAAATAATACTATCTCATTTGAAACCTCCAGCTTTTCCAACTATGCCATAGCAACCAAGGAGCCTGAAGAAGAGCCTTCCGAGAATCCGTCTGAGCCTTCAGATAATCCTGCTGAAGAACCATCTAAAGAACCTTCGGAAAATCCGGAAGAGAAAGAAGACTATGCTATAACACTGGATGATGAAAGCTTCACCGTTGAATTTACCGACGTGAAAGGCCTGCCATTCATTATGGTGGTTATAGACCTGGATAATCTTACTGACCAGGATCTTCAGGATATGGAATTAACCAAGGAAGAATATGAGGCTGCCAAGAGCCTTATGAAAGAATCCATAAAGGATAAGGGAGATTTCCTAGGGGCATACGAGATAATGGTTGTAAATGGTGAAAATGGATATGAACCTAAAGGACCATTTAAGCTTAAGATAAAGATCACCGATGACCTGAAGGACTATACCACCTTTAAGCTTTTCAATATGAATAGCTTTGGGGAGGAAGGATTTACCCCTGCAGAAATAGCAGCTACCATTGAAAATGGCTACATTGTGGTAGAGGTAGATGAGCTGGGAACTTATGCAATTACGGGGCTTAAGGAGGAGCCTGAAGAAAAGCCTGCACCTCCCAAAAAAGATGAAGAGCCCAAGAAAGAAGAGCCAAAGGAAAGTAATGATAAGAAAAATGCACCTGCCACAGGAGATGAAATGTCCTATAGACTATGGGCAGTAGTCCTTGTTCTTGCTACAGGAGGTATCGGATATTTAAGGAAAAAAGAAAAGAAGGGAAATGGCTGGCTATAGCCTCTTAAGCAGGCAGATATAAAAGCAAAGAAAAGACGGTAGGGCTTCCTACCGTCTTTGGTTTTTTGGATTTATGATTCGCCAATTTTTTCTTAGTTAACCTCCACCATGGCAGATTGGATTATCAGACAGCCATGGAGTTAGGAGATTCGGTCTGCCTCTTATCTGAAGAGGGATCCTCCGATGATGAGCTGCTGAATCTGGTTGGTGCCTTCATAGATCTGGGTGATCTTGGCGTCTCTCATCATTCTTTCAACATGGTATTCCTTCATATAGCCATTTCCGCCCATGAACTGAACTGCCCACTCCGTAACTTCCATAGCGGTATTGGTGCAGATGTACTTGGCCTTTGCTGCGGACTGGCTGAAGGGCTTACCTGTATCGTGATCCATAGCAGCCTTATAGAGAACGTATTTTGCTGCCTCAATCTTGACTGCCAGGTCTGCCATCTTGAACTGGAGATACTGGTTAACGGAGATGGGCTTTCCGAACTGTTCTCTTTCCTTCATATAAGCTACTGCTCTTTCGAAGGCGCCTTCTGCGATTCCAAGGCCCTGAGCTGCAACGCCGATACGTCCGCAGTCAAGAGTCTGCATGGCAAGCTTAAATCCATCGCCGTCAGCGGTGATTTTGTTGGCTGCGGGAACGCGGCAGTTTTCGAAGATCAGTTCAGAAACCTGAGCGGATCTAATACCCATTTTGTTCTCAATCTTTCCAACTCTTACGCCGGGGGTGTTCTGGATGTCTACGATAAAGCAAGCAAGACCCTTTGCCTTCTTTTCAGGCTCGGTAAGAGCGAATACTGCGGAATACTTAGCAAGAGGTCCGTTGGTGTTGAAGCACTTAAGACCGTTGATTACATATTCGTCTCCGTCCTTAACTGCTGTGGTCACTGCGCCACCTGCATCGGAACCTGCGTTGGGCTCGGTGAGACCAAAGGAACCGTGAACCTGTCCTTTGCAAACCTCTTCCATGAATTTCTTCTTGGTTTCATCGTCTGCAGCGGAGTTCCAAACACTTCCGCCATAGAGGGATGTGGATACGGAGTAGGAGATACCGAAGGATGCGTCAACCTTTGATACTTCTTCTACTGCAAGGGCATATTCCATATAGCCCAGGCCCTGTCCTCCAACTTCCTTTGGATAGGGAAGTCCGATGAGTCCAAGTTCTCCGGCCTTGTGATAAAGATCTACCGGGAATTCAGATGCTTCGTCT